>JAZSDW010000017.1:0-12776 GCA_045531355.1 Clostridia bacterium
CCTTTTTCAAAACTTTTTTCAAACTCCCGCGTTGCGACAGCTTTAATATAGTACCACGCGGCGAGGGAAAAGTCAAGACTTTTTTGAAAAAATTTTCTCTCTTTTTTCAAAACCGCGTTTTTTCGGCGTTTTTCGGCAAAAAATTTTTTATATCTACCCATCAAAATGCACATGCTATCCAAAAAGGAGGTTGTACAATGGCATCTTCTCTTTGGACTGAAACGACGCCGCTCCCCTCATTTCAAGCCCTTGATGGTGACCGAAAGACGGATGTACTCATTATCGGCGGCGGTCTTTGTGGCGTTTTATGCGCCTACTATTTAAAAAAAGCCGGCATAGATTGTCTTTTGGTAGAGGGCGACCGTATTGGAAGCGGTACAACAAAAAATTCCACTGCAAAAGTCACCGCGTTACATTCTCTTCTTTACGCCTCACTTTTAGAGAAGGAAGGAAAAGAGAAGGCGCAAATGTATTTCGTAGCAAATCAAGAAGCCGTGCAGGAATATAAAGCACTTTCAGAGACAATCCCGTGCGCTTTTCAGTCGCAGACGGCGTATACCTATTCATGCAAAGATCCGCATAGGCTGCACGCCGAGGTGCGGGCCCTCGCTGCACTTGGCGCACCGGCGTCTTTCGTCGAAGCGCTTCCGCTTCCCATAGAAACGAAGGGCGCGGTTGCCCTAAAGGCGCAGGGACAAATAAATCCGCTGGCATTTTTATCCGGCATTAGCCGTGGCCTTCCCATTTATGAAAACACCTTCGTGGAAAAGGTCGAGGGTACAACGGCCTATACAAAGCGCGGCAGTATCAAGGCTGAAAAAATCATTATTGCTACACACTTTCCTTTCCTAAACGCTTACGGCAGTTATTTTCTGAAGCTTTACCAAAGCCGGAGCTATGTGCTGGCGCTTTCCGGCACGCCGGAATTTTCCGGAATGTTCATTGATGAAGACGAACAAGGGTTTTCCTTCCGCCATGCCGATTCCTTTCTGCTCCTCGGCGGCGGCAGTCATCGCACCGGCAAAAAAGGTGGTTCCTTTCAGGCGCTGGAAGCGTTCGCGTCACGCCATTATCCAAAGGCAAATATCCAATATCGCTGGGCGGCACAAGATTGTATGAGTCTGGATGCTATCCCTTATGTCGGTCCCTATTCTGCCTTGACGCCGCGCCTATATGTAGCAACCGGCTTTAGCAAATGGGGCATCACCGGTTCAATGGTCGCCGCCAGGCTGTTATGTGCCGAGATGGCGAATAAGCCGCTTTCCTATGCACCTGTTTTTTCGCCGCAAAGAAGCATGCTAAAGCCGCAGCTCTTTTTGAACCTCCTGGAATCGGTGGTTGGTTTAGCCACCCCCCGCACCCGCCGTTGCCCACATCTCGGCTGTGCACTTCATTGGAATCCGGCAGAGCATAGCTGGGATTGCCCTTGTCATGGTTCCCGTTTTTCGGCAGATGGAAAACGAATTGACAATCCAGCCACCTCGGATTTAAAGAAAGAGTAGCAAAATTTTGCTACTCTTTCGAAAACAAACTATTCCCCTTTAAGTTGAAATTTCCGTTTTGCAGAAAACGGCGCAGCTGCTTCTTATGCCGGCAAAGCTTTTCCGTACAGTTTGCGCAAGACAATGTGGCATTCGTTTCTTCAAAAAAGCGTTCCGGATGTATTTTCGCCGTTATCTCCCATTTCAGAAGCAGAAGGAGTGCCATCGCTAAAAGTGACAAGCCATATATGTTTTTTACAAACAAAAGCGGCGTAAACATCATAGCATAGTCCCAGTTATAAATGCGGCAGGTTACGCAGCATTTGTTTTTCATAAACCATGTCTGAAACGGGCAAAAAAACAAAATACAAATGCAGTCGCAAACGGAGTAAAAGAGCGCCACAAGCAGCAAAAAGCCTTCATCTGTCACACCGAACAGATAGAGTGCCCCTATCGCTATGTTGAGGAAAATCCACGCTGCGGCCACCATGGCCGTTGTCCTCCATGTTCTTGGAGGCAAGGACGCATCTTTTCGGGCAACAAACGGCTTTTTAAACTGTTTCTGGCATCCCATGCTTTCAAGATTGGAAGGCAGGAAGCGAAACAGCATTTCAAAAAAGAAAACGCACCAGATTGCACGAAGCAAAACGGATTCCTCCGCAAAACCACCGAATGCGGTTCCTGCCCCGCAAGCCCTTTGCATGAGATAGACACAAAGTGCAGCCAGAAATAAAACCGATCGAAAGATAAGCCTCATGTAATGGAGTATAATGATTTTTTTGGCCTTTATTGTCTGCACAATTTGTCCTCCGTCCTTTTGTCGCATCTTAGTCGTCTTTCATTAAATGCAGAGGAGGCATTAAGCCTCCTCTAAAATCTGGTACAGTTCGCTTGCAGATTCCTTTGTGACATGTTCAGAAAGTGCCAGCACCTTAATTCGCACGGATTTTTCACCAAATCCAATTTCGATCGTATCTCCGATTTTAACCTCCGCCCCCGCCTTAACCGGCTTTCCGCCGATTTTCACGCGGCCCGCAGCGCAAGCTTCATTCGCAACCGTTCTTCTTTTAATGAGCCTTGAAACCTTCAAAAACTTATCAATCCGCATCTTCCTTCTCCTTCAGGCCCAAAAGCGACTTCACGCTTTCCGAAATCGCTTCAATTTTTCCGTCTAAATTTCCTTTGGCGACCCCGGCATACACCTTAAATTTAGGCTCGGTTCCGGAGGGACGAAACGCCACCCAGCAGGTATCCTCCAGCTCAAAGCGCAGAACATCGGATTTCGGCAGGTCAAGCTTGGTTTCTGCTCCTGTCCTTAAATCCTTCCGCACACCCGTCAGGAAATCAGAAACCGCAACCACGCGGGACCAGCCGATTGCCTGCGGACTTTCCGTGCGTAGCTTTTCCATCAGAGACTGAATCGTTTTCGCGCCGTCAAGGCCTTCAAAATAGATATTTTCAGACCATTCTTTGTGAATGCCGTATTTGGCATAAAGCTCCCGCATCAAATCGCACAGCGTCATCCCGCGCGACTGATACCACGCGGCCATTTCCGCAATGAGAAGCGACGCCGAAACGCCATCTTTATCCCTTGCATAATCGCCCACCAGATAGCCATAGCTTTCTTCAAAACCAAAAACAAAGTTCATATCGCCCTTTGTTTCATGCTCCTTCATGGCATCAGCAATATACTTAAATCCGGTCAGGACATCTACAAGTTCCACGCCGTAATAGTCCGTAACACAGCGCACCATTTCCGAGGTCACAATAGACTTAATCACATAAGGATTTTCCGGCAAAAGCCCCATCCCTGTCTTCTGTGACAGGATATATTCGGTTAGGAGCACCCCAACCATGTTCCCTGTCAGCGCAACAAAAGTTCCATCCGCTTCGCGCGCCAGAACGCCTACGCGGTCGGCATCCGGATCGGTACCAATTATGAGGTCCGCTTCCACGGAATTGGCAAGCTCTATCGCAAGTGCAAACCCTTCCTTGTTCTCAGGATTCGGGCTTTTTACCGTTGGAAACGCGCCATCCGGTGCCTCTTGTTCGGGCACAACATACACCTTTTTGAACCCGGCACGGCGCAAAACCTCCTGCACCGGGATTGCCCCGGCGCCGTGGAAGGGCGTAAATACAATTTTAAGGTCTGCAGCCCCGGACAGCTCCTTATGAATCCGCTGCGAAAGCACCATCTCGTAATAGGGGATATCCACTTCCGCATCAATACGCCTGATTAGCGCATCGGTTTTCTCTGCGGTTGGAATCGGGCCGAAAATATCAATTTCTTTCATTTTGCGGAAAATGTAATCCGCCGCGTCGTTTGCAACCTGTCCGCCATCGCTTCCGTATACCTTATAGCCGTTATAGTTGGCTGGATTATGGCTGGCAGTAATCACAATTCCCGCTTCACAGCCCAAATGACGCACCGCAAAGCTGAGCTGCGGTGTTGGCCGTAAGGAACTGAACAAATACACGCGTATGCCGTTTCCTGCTAAAACTGCAGCTGCAGCTTCTGCAAATTCCGGCGAATAATGGCGGCTGTCATAGGCAATGACAACGCCGCGCTCCTGGCCGCCCTGCTCTTTTACATATAACGCCAGTCCCTGCGTGGCACGGCGAACCGTATGCACATTCATTCTGTTTGTACCGGCGCCTAATATGCCACGAAGGCCTGCTGTCCCAAATTTCAGGTCCTCCTGAAAGCGTTCCTCTATCTCCTTCTGGTCCCCGGCAATCGCCAAAAGTTCCAGTTTTGTTTCATCGTCAAGCGTATCCAAATTCAGCCAAGCATTATATTTTTCTAAACAGTCCATAGCTTCTTCCTTTCTTTTGACGATACAAATATGAATATAAGGGAGTTTCCTCCCTTATATCTTTTGTAGTTTAAAATGTGAAGGCGTCGGCAAGATATGCCTCCAAATCCTCAATCTTGATTCTTTCCTGCTGCATAGAATCCCTATGGCGAATCGTTACGCTACCATCGGTTTCGCTATCAAAATCGTAAGTAATGCAGAATGGCGTTCCGATTTCGTCCTGTCTTCTGTAGCGTTTGCCAATGCTTCCGGACTCGTCATATTCGCACATATACTTTTTAGAAAGCTTTGCGTAAAGTTCCCCTGCACCATCTGCCAGCTTCTTGGAAAGCGGCAGAATAGCAACCTTAATCGGCGCCAGCGCCGGATGCAGACGAAGCACCACGCGCACATCACCGCCCTCGAGTTCTTCTTCATCATACGCTTCCACCAAAAAGGCCAGTGTAACACGGTCCGCACCAAGAGATGGTTCAATGCAATACGGCACATATTTTTCGTTTGTGACCGGGTCCATATATTCCAGATTTTCACCGGAATGCTGGGCGTGCTGCTTTAAGTCAAAGTCTGTTCTGTCTGCAATACCCCAAAGCTCGCCCCAGCCGAACGGGAACATGAACTCGATATCCGTTGTGGCGTTAGAATAGTGCGAAAGCTCCTCGGGTGAATGATCACGAAGCTTTAAGTTTTCTTCGTGTATACCCAAAGACAAGAGCCAGTTTTTGCAATAGTCCTTCCAATAAGCAAACCATTCTAAATCCTCGCCCGGCTTGCAGAAGAATTCGAGTTCCATCTGCTCGAACTCGCGAATACGGAAAATGAAATTACCGGGAGTAATCTCGTTGCGGAAAGACTTTCCGACCTGGCCGATGCCGAACGGAATCTTTCTGCGGGTGGTACGCTGCACATTTTTAAAGTTTACGAAAATACCTTGTGCCGTTTCGGGGCGTAAATACAGTTCCGAACTGGAATCCTCGGTAACGCCCTGATAGGTCTTATACATCAAATTAAATTTGCGGATATCGGTAAAATCATGCTTGCCGCATTTCGGGCAAGGAATGCTTTGTTCCCGAATAAACGCCATCATCTTTTCGTTAGACCAACCGTCAACCGTTTCCGTCTCGCCCTTTTCTGCCAGAAAGTCTTCAATCAGCTTATCAGCACGATGGCGGGACTTGCATTCGCGGCAATCCATCAGCGGGTCGGAAAAGCCGCCCACATGACCGCTGGCCACCCAGGTTTTGGGATTCATTAAAATCGCCGCATCGAGGCCGACATTATACGGAGATTCCATGATAAATTTCTGCCACCAGGCACGCTTTATATTATTCTTAAACTCCACGCCAAGCGGGCCGTAATCCCACGCATTGGAAAGACCACCGTAAATTTCCGAGCCGGGGTACACATACCCTCTGCCCTTGCAAAGATTTACGATTTTCTCCATTGTCTTTTTCGTGTTTTCCATTGTTTTCAATCCTTTCCTAAACCGTTCTCGGATAAACGCGGACTTCCGCTCTCGCCTCGCACAAAAGCCGCCTTGAAAGCGCGTCCACGCGCGCCTTTGTAACGCTTTCAATGCCGGCAAGCACTTCCGCCGCCGTCTGGATTTTGTCATACAAAAGCATGTTTCTGCCTAAGACCTGCATCCGGCTGCTGACGCTTTCCTGCCCCATTATATAGCTTGCCCGGAGCTGGGAAATGCTTCGCAAAAGTTCGGCTTCGTCAATTCCGTTTTGCAGAATATCCTGAATTTCTGCATCAATGAGTGCAACCACGCTATCCGCATTTTCAGGAGAAACACCGGCATAAATATTCAATAAGCCGGCATTTTTAAAGCATTCCGGCGTCGCATAAATCGAATATGCGAGGCCTCTTTCTTCCCGAATCTTTTGAAAAAGCCGTGAGGACATGCCCCCACCGAAGGCCCCCGCGAAGGCGGCCATCACATACCGCTCCGCATCGTTTTGCGAAATACCGGGGTAGGCAATCGCAATATGCGTCTGCTCAATTTCTTTTTCTCTTTCCTGCCTGCCCGCAAGAAAGGGCACGGCTTCATACGCCGTATAGGCATCCCCTTCCCGAAGCGAACCAAAGTATTTTTCGGCAAGTGCGGAAATCCGGTCCTCATCGAAGCTCCCCGCCACAGCCAGCACCATATTGCCGGCCGTGTAATACTTTTCATGGAAACGGCGCAAATCATTTGCGGAAATTTTGCGCACACTTTCTTTCGTCCCCGCAATGCCAAAGCCGAGCGGATTTTCGCCCCACACTGTTTTGGCCAAAAGTTCCTGTGCCACATCCTCCGGGGAATCTTCATACATGCTGATTTCCTCAAGAATAACGCCGCGTTCTAAATTGGTTTCTTCCTCGGCAAGGCGAGAAGAGAGAACCATATCCGACAGAATATCGAATACGGTTTCTACATCCTCGTCTACACTCTTTGCATAATAGCAAGTAAATTCCCGGGTTGTAAAGGCGTTTAAATTACCGCCGATGGCATCCATCTCACATGCAATCTGTGCCGCCGTTCTGTTTTCGGTCCCCTTAAACAGCATATGCTCCATAAAATGGCTGATTCCATTTTCTTTTGCTGTTTCGCGTCTGGAGCCTACACCTACCCATACACCAACGGATACGGAGCGGACGCCGGGCATGTTTTCCCCTACAACCCTTAGTCCGTTTTTCAGTTTTCTATTCACCGTTTAATCTTCCTTCGGCAATACTCTTGCAAGATTGATTCTGCCCATCTTATCAATTTCGATAACGCGTACATCAATGGTATCGCCAATCTGAACAACATCCTCAACCTTTTCTACGCGCTTTCTATCGAGCTTGGAAATATGCACAAGACCATCTTTTCCGGGCAGGAATTCTACAAAGGCGCCAAAATTCATAATGCGCACAACCTTACCCGTAAATTCCTGGCCGGGCTCTACATCGCTTACGATGCCCTTGATAATGCGCATCGCCTTTTCTCCAGCTTCCTGGTCTACCGTTGCAATGAACACTCTGCCGTCATCTTCAATATCGATTTTAACGCCGGTTTCAGCAATAATCTTCTGGATAACCTTACCACCCGTACCGATAACATCGCGGATTTTATCAACATCGATGGTCATCGTCATAATCTTCGGTGCATACGGCGAAAGGTTTTCGCGAACCGCACCGATGCAAGGCAGCATAATTTCGTCTAAAATCTTAATGCGCGCTTCGCGGGTCTGCATAAGGGCGCGCTCGATAATTTCCGGCGTCAGACCGTCAATCTTGATATCAACCTGAATGGCCGTAATGCCTTCCTTCGTACCAGCTACCTTAAAGTCCATATCGCCGAAGAAGTCCTCAAGACCCTGGATATCGGTCATGGTAATAAAACGGTCTCCCTCGGTAACAAGGCCACAGGAAATACCTGCAACCGGTGCCTTAATCGGCACGCCGGCATCCATCAGTGCAAGGGTCGAGCCGCAAACGCTACCCTGTGAGGTAGAGCCGTTCGAGCTTAATACCTCGGAAACAACACGAATTGCATACGGGAAATCGGCTTCGCTCGGAATTACCGGTTCCAGCGCGCGCTCTGCCAGTGCACCATGCCCGATTTCACGACGGCCGGGGCCGCGGGACGGTCTTGTTTCCCCGACGCTGTAGGACGGGAAATTATAATGGTGCATATATCTCTTATACTCTTCTGTGTCAATACCGTCAAGCATCTGCTGGTCGCCCATCGCACCTAAGGTTACAATGGACATAACCTGCGTCTGTCCTCTTGTGAAAAGGCCGGAACCATGCACGCGCGGCAGAAGCGCTACTTCTGCGGCCAGCGGACGGATATCGTTTAAGCCTCTTCCATCTACACGGCGACCTTCATCTAAAATCCAGCGGCGAACGATATACTTCTGCAGCTTGTACATCACGCCGTCAATTTCCTCCGGCGTTACCTCTGTGCCTTCATATTTAGCATACACTTCTTCATATACTGGCTTTAAGCGTTCGTCGCGCTCGGTCTTGTCGTTCGTATCCAGTGCCGCCTTTACCTTGTCCGTAAATTCGGCCCGAATTTCCTCGAAAAGGCTTTCCGACACAACAATGCGCTGATATTCGCGCTTCGGTTTGCCGATTTCGGCCGCCATCTCGCTGATAAAGGCACAAATCTTCTTAATTTCCTCGTGTGCCAGTAAAATAGCCTTGAGCATAATATCTTCCGGCACCTCATGTGCACCGGCTTCAATCATGTTTACCTTTTCCGCGGTACCGGCAACGGTAAGCTGTAATTTGCTCTTTTCTCTCTGCTCGAGTGTGGGGTTTACAATCAACTCGCCATCCACAAGGCCCACCTGCACGCCGGCAATCGGGCCTGCGAACGGAATGTCGGAAATGCTGATGGCGGCAGAGGCGCCAATCATCGCTGCAATTTCCGGAGAATTATCCTGTTCCACGCTCATAACGGTTGTGATAACCGTCACATCGTTTCTGAGGTCGGACGGGAAGAGCGGGCGAATCGGACGGTCAATAACGCGTGAAGCTAAAATTGCCTTTTCCGAAGGCTTTCCTTCTCTGCGGATGAAACCGCCGGGGATTTTACCAACTGCATATAGTTTTTCTTCATAGTCTACCGAAAGCGGGAAAAAGTCGATTCCCTCTCTGGGCTTTGCCGACATCGTCGCCGTTGCCATAACGGCCGTATCGCCATAGCGCACCAAAACGGCACCGCTGGCCAGCTGTGCAAGCTTGCCGGTTTCAAGAATCAGGGGTCTCCCTGCAAGTGTGGTTGAAAAAATTCTTTCCATGCTTTTATCCTCCAAAAAAATAATTATTTTTGGCTGTCAGGCTTAGCACTTAGATAAACGCTTTCTAAAAAAGCGCTTATTTAAACGCTAAACCACCGACAACCCTTTTGGCACACCCTAGTATGCCCATCTCCTGGATAAAATAACAAAGCTTGCCGCAAAGTTTCCTCTGCGGCAAGCCGGATTGTTACTTTCTCAGGCCGAGCTTTGCGATGAGCTCACGATATCTGGTGATATCTTTTTCCATCAGATAATTCAAAAGACCGCGCCGCTGACCAACCATCATCAAAAGACCGCGTCTGGAATGATGGTCCTTCTTGTGCACCTTCAGATGCTCGTTTAAGTGGTTAATGCGCTCGGTAAGGAGAGCAACCTGTACTTCCGGAGAACCTGTATCAGTTTCATGCACCTTGTAAGTGCTGATGATTTCGCTTTTCAAATCTTTCTGCATATCTTTCACCTCCTTGTTTTCTTATCCCCATGCAGCATAGCCAAAGGTCGGTTATTCCAAAAGCCAAGCCACAGGTTTATCTATGATATAATACCACACATTCTTCCGCTTGTCAAACCTTTTTATAAAAATTTTCAAATTCTCCGTTTTTTTCCTGTACATCAAAAAATTTTTGTATTTTTCAAAAAAAGTCTTCCCTTTTTTTAAAATATGTGGTATACTATATGCGTTGTCTCGGTGGCCTAAAGGATAAGGTGATGGATTCCGGTTCCATTGATGCGGGTTCGATTCCTGCCCGGGACGCCAAGCCGGAGCAAAGATTGCTTTGCTCCGGCTTCTTTTTTATTCTTTTTTAGAATCCATCAGATTCGAACTTTGCATACAATCTTGCGGCAAGGAGCCGGCGAATCCGTCATAACACCCGGCTTATGGATGTCATTAGGATACAATACCATAAAGTCCCCGCTTTTTACAGTCAAAAACGCCGGGGCAATCTTATATAACTGATAATCGTCCTCTTTGCTTTCTTTTACAAGGCTCTTTTCGCAGGTGATCGGCGCATATCCGATCTGTTCTTCGCCCTGCACGACATACTGTACATCAATATATTGCATATGGCACTCTGCGACATTGTCATTCGGCTTCGTTTCATAGTCCTGCACCATATAGTAAACTGCATCGCCGTCTATCTCATACTTTCCTGCCGGCATCGACGAAAAGTCTGTCCTTTTCAAAAATGTGAGCACATCATAAATTTTTTCCAGCCCCTTGTAATTTTCAATATTTTGAATCGAATCAATAATCATGGTTTTTCTCCTTTTTACTTTTCTATTTGTCGTTTTACAAGGCTCTCTCCGCAATAAAGCGCGCGAAGCTTCGGCTTTTCAATCTTTCCGGTTGGATTTCGCGGCACATCAGCAAAAATAATTTTGCGTGGCCGTTTATACCGAGGCAGTGCTTCGCAATATGCGTAGATATCTTCTTCTGTGCACGCGCTTTCAGGCTGCAACGCAATAATCGCCGCGGCAATTTCGCCAAGCCGGTCATCCGGAAGACCTATGACGGCCACATCCCGAATTGCCTTGTGTGCGCGCAAAAAGTCCTCAATCTGCACCGGATACAGATTCTCACCGCCTGTAATAATAACATCCTTCTTTCTGTCCACGAGGAAAATAAAGCCGTCGGCGTCCTCCATTGCCATATCCCCTGTGTAAAGCCATCCATCACGCAAAACGGCATTCGTTGCCGCCTCGTCCCGGTAATAGCATTTCATAACGCCCGGTCCGCGCACAGCAAGCTCGCCGACCTCTCCGCGCAAAACGGTCTCTCCATTTTCATCCACAATTTTTGTTTCCCAGCCATAGCCGGCCACGCCAATTGCGCCAACCTTATGAATGTTTTCCACGCCAAGATGCACACACCCCGGCCCTATCGACTCACTAAGACCATAATTGGTATCATACGCATGGGACGGGAAGTGTTCCTTCCACCGCCGGATAAGACTCGGCGGAACCGGCTGGGCAATGTGCATAAGTCTCCAGGCCGAAAGGTCGTATTCCTCCATAGGAATGTCACCCCGGTCAATCGCATCCAGAATATCCTGCGCCCACGGCACTAAAAGCCACACAATGCTCGCCCGCTCCTCTGCAGCCGCTTTCAGAATCCACTCCGGCTTTACACCGCGCAGAAGCACCGCCTTGCCGCCGACGAGAAAGCTGCCGAACCAGTGCATTTTCGCACCCGTATGATAAAGCGGCGGAATACATAAAAACACATCGTCCTTCGTCTGGCCGTGATGTTTATTTTCTGTGATACATGACGAAATCAAGCTCCTGTGTGCATGTAAAATCGCTTTAGGGAAGCCTGTTGTGCCGGAGGAAAAATAGATAGCCGCATCGTCTTCTTCGTCAAGCGGTACATCAGAAAAGGTCGGCGCCATCTCCGCGATGCCCTTTTCGTATGCCACCGCAAACGCCGGCGTTTCCTCGCCCACAAAAACAAATCGTTTTACACCGGCCATTGCAGGCCGTGCCGTTTCCACGCGCTCGATAAATTCCGGTCCGTATACCAGCGTTTCCACCTCTGCAAGCTGACAGCAATACTCAATTTCGTCTGCCGCATAGCGGAAATTCATCGGGACAACCAGCGCCCCTGTTTTTAAAATCCCAAAATAAATGGGGAGCCACTCCAGACAATTCATGAGTAAAATGGCAACCTTGTCACCCTTTTTCACGCCCGCTTTTGTCAGAAGATTTGCAAAGCGGCACGCCATCTCATCGAATTCGGTCCATGTAATTTCGCGGCGGCCTGTTGCCACTCCCGTAGGCTCTACCAGCTCAAAATCCCGCCAAGCCGCCTTTTCCCGTGCTTCCGGGCTGATTTCAACCAGCGCCACATCGGAGCCGAACTTTGCGGCATTTTCCTTTAGTACCTCTGTAATAATCATTTCTACCGTCCTTCCGTGCTTCCTATTCACAGTATCTTTTTCTATTATAGCGTAAACGCATCTTCTTGTAAATACTTTTTTTATTTTAATTGCCCGCCGTATACATTTGCCTTCTTCCGCACATTCTAAAAACAGAAATTTGCATGTATAAAACGGAGGGATTTTCCATGCAGGAATTGATTGTTCATCCCCGAGGCCCCCTATCCGGCACCGTCCGTATCAGCGGCGCTAAAAACGCCGCGCTTCCCATGATCGCCGCCACCCTTTTGGGCGATTCGCCCTCCGTACTTGCCGGCGTACCTGCACTGTCCGATGTTGAGAATATGCTGGAAATTTTGCGAAAGCTGGGCGCGGAAACTTCCATAATTGGAGATGAAGCAAGAATATCCCCCTCATATCTTTCTTCGCTTTCCGTCTCCTATGCCGACACCGCAAAGCTCCGCGCTTCCTTCCTGATTGCCGGTCCGCTCCTTGCAAAGCATGGCCGCTGCCGCATCGCACGCCCCGGCGGATGCCAAATCGGCACACGCCCGATTGACCTGCATATAAAAGGCTTTGCCGCACTGGGCGCCACCATAGACGCCGCGGGTGGGGATATCACACTTTCCGCCGACCGTCTTATCGGCGCCACTATCTATCTGGACTTCCCCAGCGTGGGCGCTACAGAAAACATCATGATGACCGCATGTCTTGCAGAAGGGGAAACCCTTTTAGAAAACGCGGCCACCGAGCCGGAAATTCAGGAGCTTGCCGTTTTCTTGGGCAAAATGGGTGCAGACATCCAGGGTGCAGGAACAGACACCA
>JAZSDW010000027.1:0-21356 GCA_045531355.1 Clostridia bacterium
TTGTATAGGCAGTTTATTTATCGATTCGGATAGTGTATTCATAATAATCTTCAAATTCCGTCTTTTTCGTTTTTGGTTTCACACCGGCTTCACGAACCATGTCCAGCGCCTTATCAATGGTATTTAAAAAAATCCGGAAGTCATTCTTCTTATGTTTTACAACAGGCGGCGGGGGCGGGGCAGCCTTCTCGGCTTCTGCTTCCGCAAGGAGCGAATCGATGTAAGCTTCACTTGCACGCACATTCATATTCTTTTCTACAATCTTCATAAGTGCCTTCCATTGCATTTCTTCCTCTGGAAGACGAAGCAGCGCTCTTGCATGGCGTTCCGTCAGATTGTTTTCGGAAACAATTTTTTTCAGATACGGCGACAGTTTTAAAATTCGGAGTTTGTTCGCTACGGTGGATTGCTTTTTCCCCGTTCTTGCTGCGACCTCTTCCTGCGTCATGCCATGTTCTGTGATCAGGCGGGAATACCCCTCGGCCTCTTCAAAGAAGCCAAGTTCTTTTCTTTGCAGGTTTTCAATCAGCGCAATGACGGCGCTGTCGTTATCGGTGATGTTTAAAATGATAGCCGGAACCGTGGGGCGACGCAAGGATTTTGCCGCACGCAGGCGCCGTTCGCCCGTAACGAGCTCATACAGATCGCGTGAGATGCGCCGCACAGTAAGCGGCTGAATAATACCATATTCGCGAATGGAGTTCGCAAGCTCTTCAATCGCCAGATTATCAAAAGTCTGTCTCGGTTGATAGGGATTAGGAATAATGGATTCTACTGGAATTTGAAAGATTCTGTTTTTTTCGTCTTGCAGCTTAATATTGAACATATATGCTTCACCTCAAGAAAAGATTACCATATTTTTCCAAAAAAGTAAAGAAAAAAATTCCGACCTCTTTTTTAACAAGAGATCGGAGAATTTTTGGGTTTTCCGGCTTTTCGTGGATATTTTGACGGCGTGGGACGAACTTTGCGGATACAGACGACAACATGCTCCATATCTCGCCATGATACATCACGAATCTCCATAAGTTCGCCGCCTAAAATTTTTATGGCTTTTTCCGCTTTTTCGGCCTCCATACCGCCATCGCGCCCTTTCAAGGCGAGAAAAACACCACCGGGCTTTACAAGAGGCATACAGTATTCACACAATACCGGAAGCGGCGCTACAGCGCGGGCAAGCGAGACATCATAGCATTCCCGATGGACTAAAGATTGTCCGGCGTCTTCGGCACGCATATGCACCGTTTCAATACCGGAAAGCGAAAGACTTTCACAAACCGTATCTAAAAAGGTGAGGCGTTTTTGCAGAGAATCCATCAGCGTAACCGTAAGATCCGGCCGCACAATTTTCAGCGGAATCCCAGGGAATCCAGCGCCGGTTCCTACATCGACCACCTTCGCACCGGTTGGGAGCAAGGCGTGGCAGGAAAGTGAATCTATAAAATGCTTATTGAGTATCTCACTATGCTCCGTAATGGCCGTCAGATTCATTTTTTCGTTCCAGGCAAGGAGAAGTTGCTCGTATAAAGAAAACTGGCTGCAGACGGTTTCTGTGCATTCTAAATGGAAGGCGGCAAGCCCTTTTTTCAGTTCTTCCATATTATTCCCCCTTCTTCTTTTCCAAATAGACTAAAAGGACGCTGATATCGGCCGGTGAAACGCCGGAGATACGGGAGGCTTGTCCAACATTTTTCGGTTTTTGCTTTGTAAGCTTCTGCCGCGCTTCGGTGCAAAGTCCGTCCATACTCATATAATCAAGCGTTTCCGGCAAGGGACGGTTTTCGAGCTTTCTGAACTGTAAAACGGCTCGCTCTTGCCGCTCAATATAGCCGGCATATTTGATGCGGATTTCGGCTTCTTGCCAGACGGCTTTCGGGAGCGGAGGACGGCCTGTATCCACAGGTGCCAACGCTTCGTAAGAAATCTGAGGCCGCCGCACAAGGTCAGCAATCCGGATGCCGGTGGAAAGTCGGTCGCAACCGGCCTTTTCCATAATATCGCCAAGCGCTTCGGAAGGCGGGAGCGAGTTCTTTTCCATGCGGCGGATTTCGGCATCAATCTGCGCCTGCTTTTCTAAAAAGCGTGCATACCGCTCTTTGTCAATCAGTCCCGCGGCATACCCTTTTGGCGTCAGGCGTGCATCGGCATTGTCCTGCCGGAGCAAAAGACGATATTCGGAGCGGGAGGTCATCATTCGATACGGCTCATTCGTTCCTTTTGTCACAAGGTCGTCAATTAAAACGCCGATATACCCTTCGTCACGGCCGATACAGAGGGGTTCTCTTCCCAAAACAGCGAGCGCTGCATTGGCGCCGGCTACAAGGCCTTGTGCGGCTGCTTCTTCATAGCCGGAAGTGCCGTTAAACTGTCCGGCACCATAGAGTCCGCGCAAAGTCTTATGCTCCAGCGTAGCCTCGAGCATAATGGGATCACAACAATCATATTCAATGGCGTAGCCCGCACGCATAATCACCGCATTTTCGAGGCCTGCAATCGAGTGCAAAACGGATTCCTGCACATCTTCTGGCAAGGAGGTAGAAAGGCCGGAAACATACATTTCCTCCGTATCCAGCCCCATCGGCTCAATGAAGAGCTGGTGACGCTCACGCTCGGCAAAGCGTACAACCTTATCCTCAATAGAGGGGCAGTACCGGGCGCCAACGCCTTCAATCACGCCGCTGAACATCGGCGCACGGTGCAGGTTCTCCCGGATAATCCGGTGCGTAGTTTCGTTGGTATAGGTAAGATAGCAGGCGACTTTGTTTTCCAACTCTCCAGTCGTTTCATAGGAAAATGGTGTAATTTCCGCGTCGCCGTATTGCGGTTCCATTTTAGAAAAATCAATACTCTTCCGGCTGATTCTTGGCGGCGTTCCGGTTTTGAAGCGACGAAGCAAAATGCCGGCTTTTTCAAGAGATTCGGCAAGCGCCGTTGCCGGGAACATGCCGTCCGGTCCGCCGGCGTGGCTATGCTCGCCGGTAATAATTTTTCCTTTCAGATATGTGCCGGTTGCAATGACAACGGCGGGGGCAAAGAAAGAAGCGCCGAGGTGCGTTTTCACACCGATCACACGGCCGTCTTCTACTAAAAGTTCTACAATTTCGGCTTGCCGGACATCCAGATTTTCTGTTCCCTCCATACGCCGTTTCATTTCACGCATATAGGCCCATTTGTCCGTTTGTGCCCGCAGGGCGTGCACGGCCGGCCCTTTCCCGGTATTTAAAAGACGGGACTGCAGAAAGGTAGCATCCGCCGCCTTGCCCATGACGCCTCCAAGGGCATCAATTTCCCGGACCAGATGCCCCTTAGCGCTACCACCAATATTGGGGTTGCAGGACATGGAGGCCAGAAAATCCAGACTCATGGAAAAAAGAATGGTTTTCGCACCAATTTTCGCCGCAGCTGCCGCGGCTTCGCAGCCGGCATGGCCGCCGCCTACGACAATAACATCATATTGATTCTGGTCCATGTGGTTCTCCTTTAGGTTTTTTTACATACAGAATCCCGATAAGGCGGTTGACAAGCGTGGTGCCGAGGATTCTTTCTACAGGCGTGAGCAGTTTATAAGAAAATCCTGCCGTATACAGCGGCCGAATCCGCTTTTTTCCGGCAATCCGAACGACCGTGCGTGCCACGCTCGCGGGTTTCATACCCTTTTCTTCGTCCTTCTCCATAACGGCTATCGACGCTGCAATGCGGCCGCCATAGACCGCTTCACCGTCTGTTCCCTTTTTCCGTGCGGCGGTAAAACCGGTTTTTGTATCGCCCGGCAAAATAGCCGCGGCCGTAATCCCCATAGAACGAACCTCGTTCCGGAGGGCGCAGATATAGGCGTTTATCGCGGACTTGGAGGCAGAATAAAAGCTCTGGAAAGGAATAGGGAAGGTGGCGGCTGCAGAGCTGATTGCCAGAATCCGCCCGCGGGATGCCCGAAGCAGAGGGAGCGCATATTGGCAACAAAGCACGGTGCCAAAAAAATTCACATCCATTTGCCGTTTAGCATCGCAAAGTGGCGTAAATTCTGCCGCACCTGCAATTCCATAGCCGGCATTGCAGATAAGAAGGTCAATTTTTCCTTCCCGTGCCTCAAGCTGGGCAAAGGCAGCTCTTACACTTTCTTCCTCCGTGACATCGGTGTCAATATGCAGAATTCCCGGCTCGTCTTGCCCGCTGCGGCTTAAGTCGTATACCTGATATTCATTTTTAAGAAGGAGCGCTATCTCACGGCCGATGCCGCCGGAAGCGCCGCTAATCACAGCAACTTTCATAAGTTTTCTCCTGTTTTTCTGCAAAAGAAAGCAGAATTTCTTCCATCTGTTCATAGGTAGTGGCACGATGAATTTGCTCGCGGGCGGCAGAAGCGCCGGGGAGACCGTGCACATACCAGGCGGCGTGCTTTCTGGCTTCTAAAATGGCCGTGCGCATGCCTTTGTATTCGATCATGTGTTCCAGTTGTGAAAGAAAGACCGAAGCCGCTTCGCGCGCCGTGGGGGCCGGTTCTGGTTGTCCGAGAACCGAAAGCGTACGGATCTGGCGGAAGAGAAAAGGATTTCCCATCGCGCCGCGGCCGATCATAACGCTGTCGCATCCGGTTTCTGCCCGCATTCGAAGAGCGTCGGCTGCACAGCGGATATCCCCGTTGCCGATGACCGGCACGCGCACGGCGGCTTTGACTCTCCTGATAACGCCCCAATCCGCCGTTCCTCGGTATTGTTCTTTGGCCGTGCGGCCGTGTACGGCAATGGCAGCGGCTCCACTTTCTGAAAGTGCATGTGCCATTTCGGGCGCCGTTTCCCTGTCCCAGCCCTTGCGGATTTTAACGGTAACCGGAACGGAAGCGGCCCGTACGACCGATTCCACGATTTTCGCCGGCAGAGGAATATTTTGCATCAGCGCCGCGCCGTCTCCGCCGCTTGTGATTTTTGGAGCCGGGCAGCCCATATTAATGTCGATGACATCCGCGAATTCCGAAATATATTTTGCGGCCTCGGCTAACACTTCGGGCTCGTGGCCAAAAATCTGCACGATATGCGGACGCGGCTCCGCATCAAAGCGAAGGAGCGCGAGCGTCTTTTTGTCACGAAAGTGCAGCGCCTTGGCGCTGACCATTTCAGAATAAGCAAGGTCTGCCCCCATAGCGCGGCAGATTTGCCGAAAGGCAAGATCACTAACACCGGCCATGGGGGCGAGGATGACTTTATCAGAAAAATGAATCGACTGCTTCATTTTATAAATCCAGTTTCAGATCGTTTTCGCGAATCCAGCCGATTTTGCGGAAAAAGATGCCGAAAAGCCAGGTCAGAATGGCCGGAAGCACAATGGAAATCAGTGCAAGACCAATCCAGTCAAAGCTGGTAATGGCAGATTTTGCGCCGTTTGCAATATCAGAAACCCAGCCGGAATATACACCAATCGGCCCTACCATGCCACAGGTGCCCATACCGGAGGAAACGGCCGGCCCGTTCATTTTCAGCTGGAAAAGACAGGTGGCAATCGGCCCGGTAATGGCAGAGGCAAGTGTAGGGGGAATCCAGATGCGGGGGTTACGGACGATATTTCCCATTTGCAGCATGCTCGTTCCAAGCCCCTGTGCCAAAAGACCGCCCCAGCGGTTTTCACGGAAACTCATAACGGCAAAGCCAACCATCTGTGCGCAGCAGCCGGCAACAGCTGCACCGCCCGCAAGCCCGGTCAGGGATAAAGCAGCACAAACGGCGGCGGAGCTTATAGGCAGCGTCAGGATAATTCCGACGATAACGGACACCAAAATGCCCATCAGGAAGGGCTGCAATTCCGTAGCCCACATAATGGCACTGCCGGTTGCACTGGCGGCCATGCCAATATAGGGGGCACACCAGATGGAAAGCAGAACGCCGACACAAATCGTCACAATTGGGGTGACAATAATATCAATTTTTGTTTCCTTGCTGACAAGCTTGCCAATTTCGGCTGCAATCGTAGCGACAACATAGACGGCGAGCGGACCACCGGCGCCGCCTAAAGCATTGGCGGCCTGGCCTACGGCGGCTAAAGAGAAGAGAACAAGCGGCGGACACTCCAGAGCGTATCCAATTGCCACGGCCATAGCAACTCCGGTAACAGCTTTGGCATAGGAAGCAATCTGGCACAAAATAGAAGCACCGAATTGGTTGCCAAGCGTATCTAAAATCGTTCCGATGAGGAGTGAGGCAAAAAGCCCCTGAGCCATTGCACCAAGCGCGTCAATTCCATAGCGCTTGAGTGAAAAAGTTACATTCTTGCGTTTAAAAAATGCCTGAATTTTACGCATGTTTATTCATCCTTTCCTGCGGTGACTTTACTTATTCTTTTTCTAAAAAGCGGCGCATCAGCGTATGTCCGGGCGTGAGAAGTTCCCCACGGGCGGCGGCACTTTTTTCTGTAAAACACGCATCACCGGAAAATGCTTTGCGGCTATCGTATAAAAGACATGGAACCGGATCACGGGCGTGTGTTTTCGTTGCAATCGGCGTGGGATGGTCCGGCAAAATCAGCATCCGGAACGCCTCGCCGGCTTTTGAAAGAGATTGGACAATATGTTTTACGACAAAGGAATCGATAAGTTCAATGGATTTCACCTTGTTTTCCGCATTTCCCTGATGTCCGCATTCGTCGGGGGCTTCCATGTGGACATACACAAAATCGTTTCCGTCCTCAAGGAGCGTGCGGACAGCAGCCTCTGCCTTGCCGGCAAAGTTGGTGTCGATATTCCCTGTAACATTCGGGACATCAAGAATAGTAAGTCCCCCTAAAAAGCCAATACCACGCACAAGATCCACGGCGGAAATTACAGCGCCGCGTTTTTTGTACATCGAATAAAAGGTAGGGAGTGCCGGACGGGTCCCCTCACCCCAAATCCAAAGAGAATCAGCCGTGCGGAGGCCTTTTTCGCGGCGCGCAAGATTTACGGGATGGTTCCTTAGAATTTCCCGGCTTTCTTCCATGATACCGCGGATCATTTCGTTTTCGGGCAGGAACGCTTTTACCGGCTGGCCGGAAATATCGTGCGGCGGCGTGAGCGTGCCGAAGGCTTCTGCATTCTTCCAGACCAAAAGGTGGCGGTAGCTGATGCCGGGATATAAACGAATATGGTCCCGGACGAGTTTTTCCTGCAAGGTTTGTATGAGGGCATGCGCTTCCTCTGTTGAAATTTCTCCGGCGCTGTAGTCAAGCATCGAGAGGGAAGAATAGTCTCCTTCACCGTCGAGGCTGACGAGATTTGCGCGGAAAGAGGTTTCGTCATCCGCGAGGGCAACGCCAATGCTGGCCGCCTCCAGCGGGGAACGGCCGGTATAAAAGGCTGCGGTATCATAGCCTAAAACTGTGAGATTTGCCACATCACTACCGGGTTTCAGCGCCTCCGGCACCGTTTGGACGAGGAACTGCTCGCCAAGACCTGCCAGACGGTCGATTTCCGGCTTGTGCGCAACCTCCATCGGTGTTTTGCCACCCAGAGCATCAACAGGGTAATCAGCCATACCATCTGCTAAAATTACAATATATTTCATCTTTTTCTGGCCACCTCAAACATAAATAATGCTGCGGCAACCGAAGCGTTTAAGGATTCGGTTTGTCCGCGCATAGGAATTTTGACTAAAAAGTCACACTTTTCCCGCACCAGACGGCTCATGCCTTCGCCTTCGTTGCCGATTACAATGGCAACCGGTCCTGAGAAATCAGCGTCAAAGAGCGAAATTTCGCCCTTTCCATCGGCTCCCGTTATCCAGAGGCCGGCTTTCTGTAGTTCCAAAATAGCGGCAGAAAGATTACCAACGCGTGCAACCGGCGTAAAAGAGGCCGCCCCGGCTGACACCTTGTCTACTGTGGCATTCACACCCACGCCGTCATGCTTCGTAATGACAACCCCATGTGCGCCGGCCGCATTGGCAGAGCGGAGAATGGCACCCAGATTGTGCGGGTCGCAAATGCGGTCGCAGAGGACCACAAAAGGAGCTTCTCCCTTGTCGGCCGCTTTTTGCAGAATGTCTGAAATTGTCACATAGGCATAAAGGCCAATCGAGGCGACAACGCCCTGATGGTTTCCGCCCATGGCGAGGCTATCCAGACGCTGCCGATCCGCCTCGGTTACAGGGATGCCGGCGCGCCTGGCCATAGACACGATTTTCGTAATCGTCGGCTCCGGCGCACCTTTTCGTATGTAAAGCTTATCGATGGTGCGGCCGGATTTCAGCGCTTCTAAAATCGGATTTCTGCCAATGATTATATTCTCGCTCATAGATTTGCAAGGTTAAACTTTTCGTGAATCGCCCGGACAGCGGATTCACCATCACGGCGCGCTACGAGAACGGAGACCTTGATTTCGCTTGTAGAAATCATTCTAATATTGATGTTGGCGTTGTAAAGTGCTTCAAACATTTTTGCTGCCACACCGGGATTAGAAACCATGCCGGCTCCAACAATGGATACTTTGGAAACATCTGCGTCGTGCAGAATCTGGCTGCCGCCAATCACATCCATATTTTCTTCCAGAATCGTCAAAGCAGTTTCTAAAGAAGATTCCGGCACGGTAAAGCTAATGTCCTTCTTTCCGTCGCGACCAATGGACTGTAAAATAATATCCACATTGATATTCTTCTTTGCAAGGAACGAGAAAAGGGTAAAGGCCTTGCCGGGCTCATCCCCGATATCTGTAATTGAAATGCGTGCAACATCGTTGTCGCGCGTTACACCTCTGACGATCATTTTTTCCACTTTATTTACCTCCTTAACAACAGTTCCGGGTGCTTCTTCAAAACTCGAAAGCACTTCCATATTCACATTGAATTTTTTGGCAACCTCTACAGAGCGGTTGTGCAGAACATTTGCGCCGAGACTTGCAAGCTCCAGCATTTCATCATAGGAAATGTCCTCCAGCTGCGTTGCATCCGGCACGATGCGCGGGTCCGCAGTATATACGCCCTTTACATCAGTATAAATCTGACAAAGGTCTGCATGAAGCGCCGCCGCAAGGGCAACGGCCGAGGTATCCGAGCCTCCGCGGCCCAGTGTAGTAATATCCTCGTAGCGGTCAATGCCCTGAAAGCCTGCAACAATTACAATTTTTTTCTGATCCAGTTCGCGCTGGATTCTCTCTGTCCGGATCGTTTCAATTCTGGCACTGCCGTATTTGGCATCGGTGCGAACCCCTGCCTGCCAGCCGGTGAGGCTGATGACCGGGCAGCCCAGCTTTTCCAGCGCCATCGCGAGGAGCGCCATGGAAATCTGCTCGCCACTCGATAAAAGCACATCCATCTCTCTTTTTGAGGGAGCGGCGTTGATTTCTGCGGCCTTTTCCAGAAGGTCATCCGTGGTATCACCCTGTGCAGAAACGACAACCACAACGGAATTTCCTTTTTCATAGTACGAACGAATCCGGCCGGCAACCCGAAACACGCGCTCCGCGTTTGCTACGGAAGAACCACCGAATTTTTGCACGATAAGTCCCATTTCTTTCTTCCTTTCTTACATTCTAATAAATTTCTTTGCACCTTTTACGGTTTTCATCAGCTTTTCAAGATCGCTTTCCTTGATATTACGAACGATGTAACCTTTTTCGTTCTCAAGACCAATATCAATGCAGGTAGCGTCTTCGATTTCCTCGCTGCTTCTGATAAGGCAGCTTACCTTTGTTTCTGAAAGCGGTGTGACATAGGAGGAGTCACCGTCCAGCCAATCGATGCGGCGGTTTTCTGAAACGCCGCGGGCAATATCTACGATATCACCAACAACTGCGCTGGCTGTCGGCAGCTTACCTGCGCCGCTTCCATAGAGCATCACATCGCCGACATTATCACCTGTAAGCATGATGGCGTTAAATACATCCTGCACGCCGGAAAGCGGATTGTCAGCCGTCAGCAGCATGGGGGAAACGCGCGCAAAAACCTTATCCTGCCCGATTCTCGCAAGCCCGATAAGCTTAATTGAGCAGCCAAGTGCCTCGGCATATTCTACATCCTCCGGCTCAATCTCCGTAATGCCTTCGGTTGAAATTTTGGTGTAGTCTACATTTTTTCCAAAAATCAGGGAAGCTAAAATTGCAATTTTACGGCAAGTATCATGTCCTTCTACATCCGCCGTCGGATCTGCTTCCGCATACCCCTTTTTCTGCGCATCCGAGAGAGCTTTATCGAAGGCCTGCCCTTCGTCAATCATCTTTGTCAGGATATAGTTCGTGGTGCCGTTTAAAATACCCATCACGCGGGTGATGCGGTTTGCACCAAGACAGGTGCCAATGGGGCGAATGACCGGAATGCCACCGCCAACGCTGGCTTCATACCGATAGAACACACCCTTCTCCCTGGCAAGGCTAAAAAGTTCGGCGCCTTTCGCGGCAATGAGAGCTTTGTTGGAAGTTACTACACTCTTCCCACTTAAAATCGCGTTTTTCGTGAAAGTATAGGCAGGCTCAACGCCGCCCATCATTTCGACCACAATGGAAACCGAATCGTCTGCCAGAACAGCATCATAGTCCTTTGTGAAAAGAGATGCGGCTTCGTGATCAGAGAAATCACGGATTTCAACAATATATTTTATTTGTACTTCGTCACCAACACGGTCGGCAATTACCGCTCCATCCTTTTTCAGAACCTCATAGACACCGCTGCCCACCGTTCCGAAGCCCAAAATGGCTATATTTATCATATTCATTTCCTCCTCTTTGTGTGTAGTTTTCTCGCTTACTGTTTTCCAAGCACATGCAGGCTGCGAACGCCTTGCGGCTTTGAAAGTGCATCCATCAGCTCTTCAAATTCCATTTGTATCGATTCGGTTTGCAATGTAATCGTTATGTTCGCAATTCCGTGAATGGGAATCGTTTGGTTAATAGTCAGAATATTACAACCGGCGCGTGCTAAAATTCCCAAAATTTCCGAGAGCGTTCCCGGCACATCTATAAGCTCAAAATAGACCATCAGAATCCCTTGCATTTCGCTGAAGGGGAAGACATAATCCTTATACTTATAGAAGGCGCTGCGGCTGATTCCTGCCATGCGTACCGCATCATGCACCGTGGCGGCTTCGCCGGAACGAAGAAGTTTTTTGGCACGAAGCACACGAGGGAAAATTTCGGGAAGCACCGAAATATCTGCCAGAACATATTGCTTCTTCATGCTATTTATCCTCCGCTTTTTCAAAAAAAATATACTTGCCAGTCTGTCCGCGAGGCAAGAACATTTGTTTTCAAATAGTATATACGATATTCTTTCCTTTGTCAAGACTTTTCCTGAAAATTCCTACACTTTCGGTGCTTTTTCATAAAAAAGGAGGCCGGGAGAAAAGGAAACTTGACAAATTGACTTGTTTTTGTGGATTTCATTTGACTTTTTTATAATTTATGCTATAATAATAAGAAAGAAACCTCGCTTTTGCGAAAGGAGAAGAAGATGAAAAAATTTTTAGCTTGTATCCTGATATGCGTATTTCTTTGCCCGATGGGCGCTGCGGCTTCCAATGCGGTAGCAGTCAAAATTAACGGGGAACCGGTGAAATTTGATGTTCCTGCGCAGATTATTGCGGACAGAACAATGGTGCCGATGCGTAAAATATTTGAAACTTTTTCGTTTGAAGTGGCGTGGATTCCTGAGATTCAGTTGATTTTGGCTGCGCGGGATAACTTGATTATTGACATGCAGATCGGGGCGCCTTATCTAAATGTAACCAATATTGAAACCGGGGAAACGGAAAGCTTTCTCATGGATGTTCCGCCTGTAATTGTGGAAGATAGAACGCTGGTGCCGCTTAGAGCCCTTTCCGAAAGCCTCAAGATGAAAGTGGATTGGGACGAGGTTACGCGGACCGTTTCGATTACCGAATAATATGCTTGTCAGAATGGCGGATTTGAATATCCGCATAGAGAACAAATATGCGTATCTCCAAAGACTTTGCAAAAAATATATTGTGGAAAGCGGAGAAGCCGATTTTGCGGTTTCGGCCAGCGAAGGAGACATTCTGGCGGAGACGGGTGCGGAACATGTGCCGGGATATGCAGAAAGTCTGGCGGTGTACCGAAAAATTGCGGAGGAAATGCCTAGATTCTCTGGCTTTTTAATGCACGGCGCCGTTATTGAAACAGAAGGATGCGGGATTGCCTTCCTTGCAAAAAGCGGAGAAGGGAAATCAACACATGTGGGACTTTGGCAAAAGCTTTTCGGAGATAGGGTGCAGGTCATCCAGGGGGACAAGCCGCTGGTGCGGGTGCTGGATGGCGCGGCATATGCCTATGGAACACCGTGGGCTGGAAAAGAAGGGCTGGAGCAGAATCGGCGCACAAAGCTTGGAGCCGTATGCTTTTTGTCGCGCGGCAAGGAAAATTCCATTGTGCCATGTCCGAAGGAAGAAGCGCTTTGGTCACTCATGGCGCAAATCTATATGCCAAAGGGCGGAGAAGCTTTCGCTCGGGCACTTGAGCATATAGACGCTTTCATTTCAGCCACATCGTTTTACTATTTAAAGTGCAATATGGAACCTAAGGCGGCGGAGCTTGTCTATAGAACCATTCTACAATAGGTAGGAACCGGGTATGCAGAATATAGAAACCTTGTTAAGGGAAAATAAAATTTTCATAGGCAAAACTGCCGGAGACAGCATGGCTCCCATGCTTGTAGAAGGACAGGATACGGTCATTGTTGTACCGCCGACCTTTCCGCTTCAAAAGGGAGATGTGCCTGTATACAGGCGCGACGGGCATTATACAATGCACCGCATCGTCGGCAAAACGCGGCGAGGCTACATTATTTGTGGCGACAACCGAAAAATGCCGGAAACCGATATTACGGAGGCAGATATTATTGGGGTGCTGGCGGCATTTTATAAAGGAAATGAATACATAGATGGGCAGAATGCGGCATACCGGGCATATGTCCGGCGGGTTTGTCGGCGTGCACCGTTTCGCATCGCTTTGCACTACATAAGAGGCGCAGGACGGCGCATCAAGAAAATTTTCAAAAGAGGTGTATAGGATGAAACTTAGGGATGGGTTTATTGTCCGAAAAATCGTTGAGGACACAGTACTGATGAATACAAAGGATACAGGGCAGCTTCTTCGGTTGAATGAAACGGCGGCGGATATTCTGTCGCTCCTGACAGCGGGGAAAACGGAAGATGAAATTGTTTCTGCAATCAGAGAAACCTACGAGATTCCGGAAGAAACGGCAAAGCGCGATGTAGAAGCAACTATTGCAAAGCTTACCGAACTTGGCGCGGTGGAAGCATAAGGACGAAAGAAAAAGGACGAGGCGGTCTATAAGATGCCTCGTCCTTTTTATATACATAAGGAAAGGTTAGAGTGCGGAGAGAATAGTGCCGCCGCCGACTAAAAACGGTTCTTTATAAATTGCCACTGTCTGGCCCGGTGTGATGGCGCGCTGGGCTTCGCAGAACCGAAGTGTGGCAATATCCCCTTTAAGCGTACAGACTGCCTTGGCCATAGGCGCGGCAGAGCGGATTTTCACAGAAACCTCGCCTTCAATATCCGAAAAGATATTTAAATGGGAAGCGAGGAGTCCGGACGAGAAGAGGCGGGAATTTTCTCCAATGGTAACGGTGTTTTTCTGACTGTTAATACCGGTTACAAAGACCTTTTTCCCAAATGCGCCAAGCCCTTTGCGCTGCCCGACCGTAAACCGGTGCGTGCCACTGTGAAAGCCGACGGTGTAGCCGTTTTCATCCAGAATCCGCCCTTCTTTTCCAATGCCGGGCACCGCGCTTTCCAGATACGCCGCATAGTCATTTCCGGGAATAAAGCAGATTTCCTGGCTATCTGCCTTTTCGGAGGCAGTCAGCCCTGCCGCGGCGGCAATCTCCCGGACTTCGGCTTTCGTATAGGCGCCAAGCGGCAAAAGAAGGTGTGGCAGGATTTCTTTCGGGACGCCGGCAAGAAAATAGGTTTGATCTTTTTTGCGATCTGCTCCAAGTGCAAAAAGCGGACCTGTGGGCGAAGGAGAAATGGCGGCATAGTGGCCGGTGGCAATATAGGGGATGCCTTCAGCCTGCGCGGCCGCAAACAAGGCGGAAAATTTAATGGAGGCATTGCAGAGCACACAGGGATTCGGCGTTTTTCCTTCCTGATAGGCACGGGAAAACGGCGCCTTGACCTTTTCATAAAACATTGCACGAAGGTCTAAAACCGAATGTGGAACCGCAAGTTCTTCTGCGGCCTTTTTTGCACCTGAAAGGGAGCTTTCATCGCCGCAAAGCCATAGCGTAAGCCCCTGGACTTTGTATCCTGCTTTTTGCAAGAGCTGCACGGTCGCAGTACTATCCACACCGCCGCTCATGCCAACTAAAACTGTTTCCATAGTCTTCTCCTTTCCACTTTCTTTGAGTATATCATAAAAAGAAGAATTTGGGAAGAGAAAAGATAAAAAATACGGAGAGGAGGAATAGAAATGAAAAGGAAGGGATAAAATCAATTGGAAGGAAACACTTGACTTTATTGCATAAAAATGGTATACTTACCTTACATTCTTGTTCGGAAAATAAATATGGAGGATATATTGTGGCAAAAAAACAAAAACTTAAAATCATTCCGCTTGGCGGCCTTAACGAGATCGGAAAAAATATTACCGTAATTGAGTATGGCGACGAAATTTTGGTGATCGATTGCGGCCTGGCCTTTCCAAGCGAAAGCATGCTGGGGATCGATTTGGTCATTCCTGACACGGCGTATCTTGCCCGGAATCGGGACAAGGTTGTGGGGCTTCTTTTGACGCACGGACATGAGGATCATATCGGGGCCGTTCCTTTTGCGTTTAAAAATTTCACCGCGCCGGTGTATGGAAGCCGGATGACGCTCGGGCTTTTAGAACATAAGCTGAAGGAACACGGTATGGCAAAGTCAGTAAAGCTGAATACCGTAAAGCCCGGAACTGTGAAGAATATCGGGAAACATTTTAAAGTGGAATTTATAAATGTCAATCACAGCATTGCCGGTGCGCTGGCGCTGGCCATTCATACGCCCGCGGGTGTTTTGGTGCACACGGGCGACTTTAAGATTGACTGCACGCCGATAAATGGCGAGATGATTAATCTTACGCGCCTTGGCGATTTGGGAAAAGCCGGTGTTTTAGCACTCTTCTCGGACAGCACCAATGTAGAGCGCGCGGGATATACGATGAGCGAGCGCACCGTGGGCGAGCGCTTTGACGAGATCTTTGAACAATCTGCAGACAAGCGGATTATCGTGGCCTCCTTTGCCTCGAATGTGCACCGCATTCAGCAAATTATCAATTCTGCCGTGCGAAACAGGCGGAAGGTGGCCGTGTCAGGGCGCAGCATGCAGACGATATGCGAGGTAGCTTCCGAGCTCGGATATTTGCACATTCCGAAGGGCACGATTATCAATATTGAGGAAATCGGGCGCTATAAGCCCCAGCAGCTTGTCATTGTGACAACCGGAAGTCAGGGCGAGCCGATGAGCGCGCTGACGCGAATGGCCTTTTCAGACCATAAAAGCGTAGAAATCGGTGCTGGCGATTTAGTCATTTTATCTGCAAATCCCATTCCCGGAAATGAAAAAGCCGTTTCTGCCGTTATTAATGAGCTCTTTAAAAAGGGAGCCGAGGTCATTTACGAATCGCTTGCAGAGGTGCATGTATCCGGCCACGCGTGCCGGGAAGAACTTAAGCTGATGTTGGGGCTCGTAAAACCGAAATATTTTATTCCCGTACACGGGGAACATCGCCATCTGGTGCGTCATGCCCGCCTTGGGGAACTGATGGGCGTCGCGCCGGAAAATGTGTTTGTAATGGGCATTGGCGATGTGTTAGAGCTTTCGGCAGATAGTGCCGCGATTACAGGGAGCGTGCCCAGCGGACAGGTTTTGGTGGACGGGATTGGCGTTGGCGATGTTGGAAACATTGTCCTGCGCGACCGAAAGCATCTTGGCGAGGAAGGCCTTATTGTGGCGGTGGTAACGCTTTCGCACGAAAAGGAAATTTTAGCTGGGCCCGACATCATTTCCAGAGGGTTTGTCTATGTGCGGGAAAGCGAAGATCTGATGGAGGAAATGAAGGATGTTGTGGTTGATGCCGTAGCGGCTGGAAAAAGCACGGGCCATGGCGACTGGAACAGTATGAAATCCTGCATAAGGAATATGCTGGGCGATTACATTTTCGAAAAGACAAAGCGGAAGCCGGTTATTTTGCCGGTAATTACCGAGGTGTAAGGGGCAGGAGGAGAAGAATGCACGCGTTACGGCAGATAACAAGAATTTTACTGGGCTTGCCTATTTTCCTGGCCATTATCGCATCTGTTGTGCTTTTGATTGTTCGCATGGAAGGAAGCATGCGTACGCTGGCAAGTATAGCGTTGTTCTTGATTGGCGTAGTTTTGCTGGTGCTTTTGATTTGCAAAAACAAAAAGGAAAGCCGGCTCGTAGAGTCCTTACTGGATATTTTGTATAGGGAAGTCAATCCGGAACGCTTTATAGAAGCATCAGAAGCGGCACTTGCGAAAACAAAAAGCCGCCCACTGCAAAATACGCTGCGCCTGAATCTCGCAGTCGGCTACGAGGCCGCCGGCGATTTCGACGGTGCTATCCGGACGATGAAGGAAATCCCAATCGAAACGGCAGACAAGGTTTCAAAGGCCATGTTCTATAATAATATGGCTGTGTTCTATGCCGAGAAAGGCGCAGAACACGAAGCGCTCGAGGCGTATTCGTTCGGGAAGCCGCATTTCAAAAAAGCGGAGGCGGATATTCCGTCTTCCTATATGGCGCTGACGCGAGGGCTTCTCTATTTTGTAGAAGGGAAGTATCCGGAGGCAGTTGAGGCCTTCGAAAATGCCAGGAGTAAAGGCTTCGAAGAACGGCACACGATGGCAAAGCTTCAGCTTTTCCACGCAAGAGCACTTTCCGCGCTCGGTGAGAAAAAGGAAGCAAAAACAATTCTCGGAAAGCTATGCCAGAAAAAAACATATCCCTATCTTTTAGAGGTAGCCCGAAAAGAACTTGCGGATTTGCAAGAATAAAAAAAGCCAGCCGGCATCTGCCGGGCTGGCTTTTATAATGGAATTGGTTCTTACAGATTTTCTACAAGGCGCTTTGTATCCAGCGCAATCATGAGTTCTTCGTTGGTCGGAATAACCAGCGTTTTCACTTTTGCATCCGGAGCGCTGATATCCATGTCCACGCCGCGCATCTTATTCTTCTCTTCGTCAATTGCAAGGCCGAAGAAGGAAAGTTCTTTGGTGATCTCCGAGCGGAGCGCCACATTGTTTTCACCGATACCAGCCGTAAATACGAGCGCATCTACACCGTTCATAATCGCGATATACTGGCCGATGAATTTCTTCAGCGAGTAGGAGAACATCGAGAGCGCAAGCGCTGCTCTTTCGTTTGTAGCCGATTCTGTTTCTAGATCGCGAAAATCACTGCTGACATCGGAAACACCTAAAACGCCGGATTTCTTGTTAAGAACATCCGAAACCTCTTTTATAGAAAGGTTCTCTTTTTCGGCAACATAGGAAACGATGGCCGGGTCAATATCGCCGCTGCGCGTGCCCATGACAAGACCGGCAAGCGGGGTGAAGCCCATTGAGGTGTCAACCGATTTGCCACCGTCTACAGCCGCCAGACTGGAGCCGTTTCCAAGGTGGAGCGTAATCAGCTTTAATTCTTCTACCGGCTTTCCTAAAAGTGCGGCGGCGCGGCCGGTTACATACTTATGCGAGGTGCCGTGGAAGCCGTAACGACGGATTTTGTGCTTCGTATAGTATTCATAGGGGAGCGCATAGAGGTAAGCTTCCTTCGGCATGGTCTGGTGAAAGGCGGTGTCAAAAACGGCTACCTGTTTTGCGTGCGGAATTACATTTTCGCACGCCAGAATACCGGTAAGGTTAGCCGGATTATGCAAAGGCGCGAGGTCAATGCAGGCCTCAATGGACTTTTTCACGCTCTCGTCAATCACAACTGATTCGGAGAAGAGCTCGCCACCATGCACCACGCGGTGTCCGACCGCGGAAATTTCTTCCATGCTGGTGATAACACCATGCTCGGCATCTGTCAGCGCATCGATAACCATACCGATGGCATCTGTGTGGTTTTTCATGTCCTTTTCAATTATCACGGTGTCGCGACCGGCCGGCGTGTGCTTCAAACGCGAATTTTCAATGCCAATACGCTCACAAAGACCTTTCGCAATAACATCCATATTGTCCATATCAATGAACTGATATTTCAGGGAAGAGCTTCCGGCGTTTATAACTAAAATCTTCAAGATAAAACTTCCTTTCTTACTGATTCTGTGCCTGTACACAAGTGATGGCTACAACCCCTACAATATCCTCTGCGCTACAGCCGCGGGAGAGGTCATTCACAGGCTTTGCAATGCCTTGCGTAATAGGTCCGTACGCTTCGGCCTTAGCAAGACGCTGTGTCAGCTTGTAACCGATATTTCCGGCGTTAAGGTCAGGGAACACCAGAACATTTGCCTGTCCTGCAATCGGGCTTGCCGGGGCTTTGGATTTGCCGATTTCCGGCACAATCGCGGCATCAAGCTGCAATTCGCCGTCCAGCGCAAGCTCAGGGGCCTTTTCTTTTGCAAGTGCGGTTGCTTTTTGCATTTTTTCTACCAGCGGGCTTTTCGCGCTGCCGTAGCTGGAGTACGAAAGCATTGCAACCTTCGGTTCAGCCTCCAGAAGGGTACGGAAGGATTTTGCGGAAGAAATCGCAATTTCCGAAACGGCGTCGGCATCCGGGTCTTCATTGAGGCCGGAGTCCGCAAAGATGAAGGCACCGTTTTCGCCATATTCACAATCCGGAACCACCATAACAAAGAAGGCGGAAACCAGCTTTGTGCCCGGAGCGGTCTTTAGAATCTGCAGGCAGGGGCGGAGTACATTCGAAGTGGAATTTACAGCGCCGGCTACCATGCCGTCTGCAAGACCGAGTTTTACCATCATAACACCATAGTAAAGATTGTTCTGCACCGTTTCCAGCGCTACTTCCGGCGTCATACCCTTTGAACGACGCAGTTCGTAAAGTGCATCGGCAAAGGTCTGCAGATTTTCTGCATCTTTGGGGCAGATCACGGTAGCCCCGTCGAGGCAGAGCGATTCGCTTTCGGCCATTTTCCGGATATCGTCCGGATTGCCTAAGATGATAACATTGGCAATCTCTTTTTCCAGAACCTGGGCAGCGGCACGAATGGTGCGGATGTCTTCACCCTCTGCAAGAACGATTGTTTTTTTGTCTTCTTTTGCACGCGCAATAATGCGGTCTAAGAATTTGCTCATATGTATTCGCTTCCTCTCTATTTTTTTGCTTCATAAATTATATCGCAAACAGAAAAAAAAAGCAACAGATTTGTGAAATTTTCTCAAAGATTCCTTGCTTTTTTGAAAAAATCGTCTTATGTGTGGAAAAAAATTAAAAAAAGCTTGACAAGAAGGCTTTTTCATGGTATACTATGACCTGTTGCAGATATTGCGGGATTGTGTAAAGGTAGCACGAGTGACTCTGACTCACTTTGTATGGGTTCGAATCCTATTCCCGCAGCCAAAATTCCTCATACATCCGTATGAGGAATTTTTACTTATTTAAAAAGAAAATGCGCGGGAGTGGAAGCGGTGAAAACAAACTACAAAAAATGGATGGATGCAGAAATTGCAAAAATAAAGGAGGCCGGCAGTCGGCCGACGCTTCTTCTGCACGCATGCTGCGCGCCGTGCGCGAGTGCCGTGGTTGAACTTCTGCACCCCGTTTTTGACATCACCCTGTTTTTCTATAACCCTAATATTGCACCGGAAGAAGAGCACACCTTTCGCCTCGAGGAACTGCGGCGCCTGTGCAGAGAAATGGGACTTTCGGATATTTCCGTCGTGGTACCACCCTATACGCCTGCAGCATTTTTCGATATGGCCCGCGGCAGAGAAACGCTTTCCGAAGGCGGCGCGCGTTGCCGAGACTGCTATGAGATGCGCCTTTCCGGAGCGGCCGCTTTTGCCGCCGAAAAGGGATTTGACTATTTTACAACCACACTTTCCATAAGTCCATATAAAAACGCGAATTGGCTTTGCGAAATTGGCCTTGCGCTGGGGAAAAGGTATGGAGTAAAGTATCTTTTCTCCGATTTTAAGAAGGGTGAGGGCTACAAACGCTCGTGTCAGCTTTCGGCCGTATATAACCTTTACCGGCAGAACTATTGTGGCTGCATCTATTCGAAACAAGCGGCAGAAGACAGGCAAAGAGGGACCGAGGAACCAAAAACCCCAGGTAAATGAAAAAAATCTTGCTATTTTTGTCGGTGTATGATATAATTATCCCATTAAAACTTGAGAGGATGCGAGGAAGATGAACAACAGAAGACCGGATTCTATGGAAAGAATAACAACAAAGGCGCTGGCGGATGCTTTTATTGAAAAAGAAAGCGAAGCAATCCGTGCGCAGGTAGGCGATAAGAAAGTCCTTTTGGCGCTTTCCGGCGGGGTGGATTCCTCGGTAGTAGCGGCTCTTTTACATAAGGTAATCGGCAAACAGCTCGTTTGCGTACATGTAAACCATGGCCTTCTGCGCAAAGGCGAACCTGAGCAGGTGGTGGAGGTATTCCAAAACCAGATGGATGTAAATCTCATTTATGTGGACGCTGAAGAACGATTTCTTGCAAAGCTTGCCGGTGTTAGTGAGCCGGAACAGAAACGCAAAATTATCGGTGCAGAGTTTATTCGCGTCTTTGAAGAGGAAGCGAGAAAGCTTTCCGGCATCGAATTTCTGGCACAGGGAACGATTTATCCCGACATTCTGGAAAGCGGCGGCGTTAAGGCGCACCACAATGTAGGCGGTCTTCCGGAAGATTTGCAGTTTGCGCTCGTCGAGCCGCTCCGCCTTTTATATAAGGATGAGGTTCGTGTTGTCGGCGAAGCACTGGGACTCCCGGCAAACATGGTATATCGCCAGCCGTTCCCCGGCCCCGGGCTCGGCGTCCGTTGCCTTGGTGCCATTACGAAGGACCGTCTGGAAGCCGTGCGCGAATCGGACGCAATTTTGCGCGAAGAATTTGCGAAGAACGGACTGGAAGGCAAGGTGTGGCAGTATTTTACCGCGATTCCGGATGTAAAATCCGTTGGCGTGCGCGATGATATGCGCTATGAGGGCTGGCCGGTTATCCTCCGCGCGGTAAACACAGAGGACGCTATGACAGCCACCATCGAAGAAATCCCGTTCTCTCTTTTAAAGCATATCACAGACCGGATTACAAACGAAGTCCCCGGCATTAACCGCGTTTTGTATGATTTGACGCCGAAGCCTGTCGGGACGATAGAGTGGGAGTAATATTGTAAAATTGTCAAATGGCTTGAAACCAAGTGTTCAAGCCATTTGTGGCATGTTTTGATGAATTGCA
>JAZSDW010000005.1:0-6388 GCA_045531355.1 Clostridia bacterium
ACTCCTTGGCTCACAGAACGACATGGCTACGATCCGACTTCGAAGGCGAAGCCATTTCCTGGCACCTTGCCGCAATTTTGGGCCTAGACCCCGCATCGAACTGCCGCATTACCTTCAATGAAATTACAAAGAATGTATTAAAGGCGGCCGTAAAAGAACCGCGCCCTATTGATTTATCCCTTGTGGATGCCCAGCAGGCACGGCGTATTTTAGACCGTATTGTCGGCTATAAATTAAGTCCCCTTCTCTGGAGAAAGGTCAAGAAGGGGCTGAGTGCCGGGCGCGTACAATCTGTCGTTACGCGTCTTGTCGTAGAGCGGGAGCGCGAAATCGAAAAGTTTATTCCGGAAGAATACTGGAACATTTCTGCCATGCTTAAAGCTTCGGACGGGCACACCTTCAAGGCGCGTCTCTACAGTAAAAACGGAAAAAAGCTCTCAATCCCCAGCGGTGCCATAGCAGAGGAAATTCTTTCCTCCCTGCAAAACGAAGCGTTTATCGTAAAAACTGCAAAATATGACGAGCGAAAAAAAGCACCCACCCCTCCTTTTACGACCAGCACCATGCAACAAGAAGCTGCGCGCCGGCTTGGGTTTACCTCGCGAAAAACCATGTCCGCTGCACAAATACTGTATGAAGGGGTTGATATTGAAGAACACGGCACCGTGGGTCTTATCACCTATATGCGTACGGATTCACTCCGAATTTCTTCAGAAGCCTCCGCAGCAGCACTTTCCTTCATCCGCCAGCGATATGGCGAAGCCTTTGCCCCTGCAAAGCCTCGTGTTTATAAAAGCCGCGCCGCTGCACAGGATGCACACGAAGCCATCCGCCCTACCGATGTTACGATTACGCCGGAACTCGCAAAGAAAACACTTCCGGCAGACCAATATAAACTTTATAAGCTCATCTGGGAGCGCTTCATAGCAAGTCAAATGACTGATGCAATCTACAGTACACTCTCTGCCGATATTACGGCCGGCGTTTTTGCCTTTAAATCGTCGTTTTCTAAACTTAAATTTGCCGGTTTTACCTCTTTGTATGCTGTGGAAGCTGAAAGCGAAGAAGAGACAGATTCCGATATGCCGAAGCTTGCTACCAACGATGCACTGACGCTGAAAAAACTGGAACCACAGCAAAACTTTACCGAGCCGCCCGCCCGATACACGGAAGGTGCGCTTATCCGCACTATGGAAGAAAAAGGTATTGGCCGGCCAAGCACCTATGCCCCTACAATTTCTACGATTTTAAACCGTGGCTATGTTGTTCGTGAAAAGAAGCTGTTTTTGCCGACGGAGCTTGGCTATGTAACAACGGATCTTATGACGAAGCATTTCAATTCCCTTATCAATGTCGCGTTTACAGCGGATATGGAAGAAAAGCTGGACAAGGTTGAGGAAGGCAAGCAAAACTGGGTACAGCTTCTCCGTGATTTCTATACACCCTTTGCCGAAGACCTTGCAAAGGCTGACGAAGCCATCGGGAAAGTTTCACTTCAGGATGAAGTTTCAGATGTTATCTGCGAAAAGTGTGGCAGAAACATGGTTTATAAGATGGGCCGCTTTGGAAAATTCCTCGCTTGCCCAGGCTTTCCCGCTTGTCGGAATGCAAAGCCCATTGTGAATGATATTGGCGTTCCTTGCCCGAAGTGTGGCGGAAAAGTTTTAGAGCGCCGTTCCAAAAAAGGTCGGATTTTTTATGCTTGCGAAGCTGAAAAATGTGATTTAATTCTTTGGGATAAGCCTACAGGCGCACTCTGTGATACCTGTCAGAGCCCAATTGTTGCAAAAAAGCGCGGCAGAGGAATATCTCAGGTTTGCTCCAATCACGATTGTCCCCGTGCAAAGGAGAAAAAATAATGCAAATTCATATTATCGGCGGCGGCCTTGCCGGTTGTGAAGCCGCTTTCGCCGCCGCATCCCGCGGTGGAAAGGTTGTTCTACACGAGATGAAGCCCACGCGATTTTCCCCGGCCCATACTACCGACTCGCTTTGTGAGCTTGTATGTAGTAATTCCTTAAAGGCCACGCGCCTCGATTCTGCCGGTGGCCTTTTAAAAGCCGAAATGGAACTGTATGGCTCTGTCTGCCTGCAGGCCGCAAAGGAAACGAGCGTGCCGGCTGGTGGCGCTTTGGCGGTCGACCGCACACTCTTTTCGGAAGCCGTCACGCATCTTATCGAGTCGCACCCCTCTATCACCGTTTTGCGGGAGGAGGTTACAGAAATTCCGCGCGACGAAATTACAATTGTCGCCAGCGGCCCTTTAACTGACGGTCCTCTTGCTGAAGATATCCGCTTACTTTGCGGGGATACTTTAAGTTTTTTTGATGCTGCCGCTCCTATCGTCGAGCGCAACACCATTGATATGACCCGCGCCTTTTTCGGTGCGCGTTACGGCCGTGGTGGTGACGATTACATAAACTGTCCAATGACGGAGGAAGAATATCTGGCATTTTATGAGGCCCTTTGCAGTGCCGAGACCGCACCAAAGCACGCCGGCGAAAACCAGACCGTTTTTGAAGGCTGCATGCCGGTCGAGGTTATGGCCTCTCGTGGACGAGATACGCTTTTGTACGGCCCGCTTCGCCCGGTAGGGCTCTATGATCCTGCGACTGGGAAGCGCCCCTATGCCGTAGTCCAGCTTCGACAGGATAACCAAAGTGGTACGCTCTTTAATATTGTAGGTTTTCAGACTAATCTGCGTTGGGGCGAACAAAAGCGCGTTTTTTCTATGATTCCCGCCCTTAAAAACGCAGAGTTTGTACGCTATGGCGTTATGCACCGAAATAGTTTTCTATGCTCGCCAAAGATTTTAGCGCCGGACTTTTCTCTGAAAGCCCATCCCAACATCTTTTTCGCCGGCCAGATTACCGGTGTAGAAGGCTACATGGAATCGGCAGCCAGCGGCATTCTTGCCGGCATTAATGCCGTGCGCCGCCAAAACGGTGAAGCCCCCCTTATTCTGCCACCTGACAGTATAATTGGGGCACTTACACGCTATATTTCCGGCGAAAGTACCGGCACTTTCCAGCCTATGAATGCCAATTTTGGCATTCTTCCACCACTTCCCAACCGAATCCGGGATAAGCATGAGCGATACCTGGCTCTCGCAGAGCGTTCACTATCGCTTCTGCGAAAAAATTTTTTGACTTAATGTTCCAAATGGGCTTGCTTTTTTTATCGAATTGCGGTATAATATGAATATAGAATTTTAGAAGGAGCGATTTACGGATGATAACACACGGAAATGATATCAAAATCTTCGCAGCAAATGCAAATCCGCGGTTTGCCGCCGATATTGTGGCAGAGCTCAAAAACAAGGTTGCCGAATATAAACTCGACGCCGAAGGTCATGCCTTGCCTGTTGGTGATATTTCTCTTGGAAAAGCTGAAGTAGGTAAATTCAGCGACGGCGAAATCTTCGTTAACATCAACGAAACGGTGCGCGGTTCCGATGTTTTTGTGGTGCAATCCACCTGCGATCCCGTTAACGATAATCTGATGGAAATGCTGATTATGATTGACGCTTTCAAGCGTGCTTCCGCAGGTCGCATTACCGCGGTTATTCCCTATTATGGCTATGCAAGACAGGACAGAAAGGCCAAAGCAAGAGATCCGATTTCTGCAAAGCTTGTGGCCGACCTTCTTGAAACGGCAGGTGCTGACCGTATTTTAACGATGGATTTACACGCCGCGCAGATTCAGGGCTTCTTTAACATCCCGGTTGACCATCTGCACGGTTTTACAAAGCTGGCACCGCATTTTATGAAAAAATTTGCCGGACGGACGGACGAGGTTGTTGTCGTTTCGCCTGACTTTGGAAGTGTTACCCGCGCGCGGAAATTTGCGCAGCGTCTGGGCGATGTGCCGATTGCCATTATTGACAAAAGAAGGCCCCGCGCCAATGTGGCCGAGGTCATGAATATTATCGGCGATATCGAGGGTAAAACAATTATCCTTGTTGACGATATGATCGATACAGCCGGCACACTTATTAATGGTGCTTACGCCCTTATGGAGCGTGGCGCAAAGGAAATTTATGCTTGCTGCACGCATCCGGTTCTTTCCGGTCCGGCCTTAGAGCGTATCGAAAAATCGCCCATCAAAGAGCTGATTGTTCTGGATACAATTGCATTAAAGCCTGAAAAAATGCTCGATAAGATTCAGGTTCTTTCCGTGGCGGATGTCTTTGCAGAAGCGATAAAGCGTATTTATGCCGACATCTCCGTAAGTCCTATGTTTACATAATTGCTACTTTAAAAGTGCGAAAGGGAATTATTATCGAATAATTCCCTTTCTTTTTTACGAGGAGTTTTTCTATGCACGAATTATTAGCCCCCGCCGGAAGCCCCAAAGCGCTTGAAGCTGCTATTCTTGCCGGTGCTGACGCTGTATATCTGGGTACAGAGCGCCATAACGCGCGCCTTAGTGGTGCGAACTTTACTGATGACTCTCTTCAAGATGCCGTCCGGTATTGCCATATCCGCCACAAAAAAGTTTACCTGACCTTAAATACGCTTCTTTCCGACCGTGAGCTTCTGGAAATGCCGGACTATGCGCATTTTCTATCAGAAACCGGAATCGACGGGGTGATTGTGCAGGACATAGGGCTTGCTCACCTTCTGCACACTGCCGTTCCTGCACTTCCCCTACACGCAAGTACGCAAATGACAATTCATAACGCCTATGGTATTGCGCGGGCAAAAGAGCTCGGCTTTCAGCGTGTCGTTTTATCCCGCGAGGCGTTCTCGCGCACGCTTATTCAAAATTCCCCGCTGGAAATTGAAGTCTTTATCCACGGGGCACTCTGTGTTTCTTATTCCGGGCAATGCTATTTCAGCAGCCAGATTGCCCGCCGCAGCGGCAATCGCGGCACTTGTGCCCAACCCTGCCGGCACCGGTACCAAAACGGCTATGCCTTAAGTCTACATGATTTGTGCCTTGCGCCGCACATTCCGGAGCTTCTGCGTTTGCCGATTGCTTCCCTTAAAATCGAGGGACGGCTTAAATCGCCGGACTATGTCAGCGGCGTGGTATCTATCTACCGCCGGCTTTTAGACGAAAAACGGGCGGCTACCGGTGAGGAGCTCTCCTTCCTTGCCGACCTTTTCTCAAGGCAAGGCTTTACCGATGCGTATTTCAAAGGAACCAAGGGAAAATCTATGTTTGGCTATCGCACCGAAGCGGATAAACGCGCAACGCAAAACCTGACAGTGCCACAGCCCATAGAAAAGAAAATCCCCCTTTCCATGCGCCTTACGGTTACACCCGAAGCGAGAGCGAAACTTACGCTTTCTGATGGCGTATATTCGGCCACCGTATATGGGGAAATTCCAGAGCCCGCATCCTCGCGTCCGCTTTCGGCCGAGGACTGCATTCAGTCGCTTACAAAACTTGGCCATACGCCCTATATAGGAAAAGCTGAAGCTGCCGTTTCCCCCGGTCTTTTCCTTTCCGCCGCCGCACGAAACGCCATGCGGCGTGACGGGATTGCCGCTTTGGAGGAAGCCGCCATAAAGAGCCTGCCTTTCTTCCCGGATACATTTTCAGTTTCCTCTGTACCCGCCAAACGAATTACAACTGCGTGCATATTTCACTCAATTAAGCAAATTCCGGAAAATTTAGTTGTGGATTTCATCTGGCTTCCCCTCTTTTCTATGCCGCAAACACCGGCTGAAAATATGGGCGCCATTTTGCCGACGATTCTCTTTGACTCTGAAATGGAGCCGGTAAAAGAAAAGCTTGTCAAACTAAAGGAAGCAGGGCTTCGCCATGTGATGTGCCAGACTATCGGCCAGCATTTACTTTGCCGTGAGATGGGGCTTTTGCCGCACGGCGGAAGCGGGATGCACATTTATAACGGTCGCACGGCTGCCCTTTCTGAAATGGAATCGCTTTTGGCCTCACCGGAACTGCAGATTTCACAGCTTAGGGAAATGCCAAAGCCTCTCCCCCTTTCCGTTACCGTTTACGGTCGCCAGACCTTGATGACAATGGAAAACTGTCTTGCCTCGGTACATGCTACCTGTCATCACGGAAAGCGGTTTTATCCGCTCACCGACGAAAAGGGGAATGTTTTCCCTGTCTTGTGTGCCTATCCGCATCGAAACGAGGTTTTAAACGCCCACCCTCTTTATATGCTCGACAAACTGGATAAACTGGAAAACATCGGCATTTCAGGGTTTCTGCTTCGCTTTACAACGGAATCATGCGCAGAAGTTTCTGAAATTTTGGAGCTATATCGGAAACGCTTACCCGCCCCTTTCCCTTTTACGAGAGGTTGCTTCTTGCAAGGAGAAAACTCCGAAAAGCCGGGCGCCGCAAAAAGGCGAAAATCATAATTTAAAAAAGCGAGGGTACCAAAGCAACCTCGCTTTTTTGTATGATT
>JAZSDW010000060.1:0-16379 GCA_045531355.1 Clostridia bacterium
CTTTAAGTAGGTTTTCCCTTTTTTATTATTTGTTTTTAAGGTAAAGTTATTCTGCAAAACTGTTTCATCCTTTCATATGTTTTTTCTAACATTTTTCTAGCACTTTTCTAGCGAAAACCAAAAAAATGCATCAAAAAGTGGCAATACGAAATTTGCAAGAATAGTAAAGGCTTTGAAGGATTTTAATCCCTCAAAGCCTTGATTTTATGCGGTTTTTATCGCTTTTTAAGTTCCTTTAACTTCCGCTAATTTACTCTATCTAAAAAGACTGTATAGGAGCTCGAAATGCGTTTGGCCGGTTTTGCCGGCACCAGAGTTCAAATCTCTGCATCGCACTTTTTATGTTGTTCTCGCGCGCCTCTCTTATCAGCCGTTGAAGCTCGGCCTCAAAATCGATTTTAACTGCTATCAAATACATTTACAACACGAACGCCTTTTCTCTTCGTATGCAACAGATGCTCCTGTGGCGTGAAAGGAGAGAATGTTGATAAACGCGCTGACGGTACTGCTGAACTTATTTAAGGAAGCAATTTCCATGGTTTTTATGTTCTGGACACGCTGGCTATACGGATTCTACGGAAAAGCATACCATAAAAAGAAAAAAATATTGACAAACGAAAGTGCAAAGGTTATAATGTATTTAAGTGCGTAATCCAAAAACAGTAAAGGAGAGTTAGTTATGAGAAAGAATAAATATTGTGTAGAACTCGATGTCGTTGACGGTGCTTTTCCTGACCGTTATATGGGATGTGGATATGGTCCTGAATACACCATTCCCGAGATGTTTGAAAGGATTGCTTCTATAGATAAGATTACAGGTGTTGAATTGGTAAGCAACTGGCAAGTTACACCGGAAAACGCACCGGAAATCAAAAAGCTCTGTGATGACCACAATTTGGAAGTTGTTTCTATTTTGCCCGACCATTTTTCACAAAAGAAATGGGGCAAAGGCGCTTTTACATCTACTGATAAAAATATCCGTGCAGATGCCATACAGGTTACGAAGACGCTTATGGACCTTGCAGCGGAGATGAACTGCAAGAAATTGACGATATGGAATGGCCAGGACGGTTATGACTATCCGTTCACTGCCAACTATATGAAAGAACTCGAATGGCTGCAAGAGGGGATCCGCGAATGCGCAGATCATCGCAAGGATATTCAGCTGGCAATCGAATACAAGGTGCGCGAGCCGCGTTTACATTGTTACCTCAGCAATGTGTATGCAACGCTTATGTTCCTTAAGGAAATCAACCGTGATAATGTAGGCATTACCGTAGATTTCGGACATTGCATTATTGCGCACGAGAACCCTGCAGAAGCGATTGCGGCATGTAAGCTTTACGGCGATAAGCTCTTCCATGTGCATGTAAATGACAACTTCGGCGTATGGGACGATGATTGCATTACTTCAACCGAGCATGTTATTGAAACGATGGAATTTATGTACTGGCTGAAGAGAACGAATTATGATGGCTGGTTCTCCTTTGACCATTATACGCCTCGTCTGGACGGCCGCGACGCTCTTATTGAGGGCATAAACTGGATGGAAGACATTACCGCAGTCGTAGATAAGATTGATGATGCTAAAATGGAAGAAATGTTTAAGAATGTAAATGCGGTTGAGATGTCAAAAATGGTTCGTGAACTGTTGTTTCATTGATTGTGAAAAGGGGTGTTGAATTATGAAACTTTCTTGCACCGATAGTGTACTTCCCGGAAAGAGTTTGACTGAAAAAGGTCATTATCTTAAGGAAGTCGGCTTTGATGGTATGGCTGTTTTCGCAGAACCTTCCTTGTGGACAGATAAGCTGACACGCGAAGTTCTGGATATGGAAAAGAATACGGGCGTCAGAGTGTGTGAATTTGTATTTATGGGTGATGTTTACGGTCATCTTATGGATAGGGATGCAAAAATTCAGCGCCAGGCGATTGACCTTTATAAAGAGTCTATTGCAATGTGTAATCAGATAGGTGCAATTACGGAGATGGAATATCAGTATTGCGCGCAGAATCCGTTGCCGTTATTTGAACCATATCTTAAAATGCCCGAAGATGAAAAGAAAATTTTCATCGACATTATTCATGAGTTTGACTCTGTTTTGGAAGATGGCGCATATATGCTCATAGAGGGCTGCAACCGATATGAATCGCGCTATCTTAACAGCCTTTTGGATTGCAAGGAGATTGTTCAGGAAGCCGGTGCAAAGCGTGTAGGTCTCCTTGCCGATTTCTTCCATATGGCTATGGAAGAAGCAGATTTGCCGAAAACGGTTGAAAGCTGCGGCACGCTTATTAAGCATGTACATATCGGTGACAGTAACCGTCTGGCACCGGGCTTTGGACATACAGATTGGAAATCGTGCATGGCGGCACTGAAAAAGATTGGATTTAATGGCTATATGAATTTGGAATGCAATCTTTCGGGTGACCTCAAGGCAGAATTAACTCGTATCAAAAAGTATTTTGCTGATATCGAGGCAAATATATAAGAAATTTTTATGTTGCAATTATGGCATCCCTTGTATCAGGCGTGACAGAAAGGATATATTATGCGTCTAGTATCTATTGACTTAGGAAGTACAAATGTTAAGGTAATGGCGTACAATCAGGCCTTCGAGAGAGTGTGGGAGGCTTCCCGTGCGGTAGAATATGACCGCAATGGGAAATTCGTTGAATTTAACGCCGAAACATACTTTGATGATTTGGCGGATATGCTTGGCGAAATGGCGGCGTCCGGAAAAGTTGACGCGAATACGCCTTGCCACATAACCTTGACAGGGCAGGCGGAATCATTAGTCGTTTTGGATAAAAGTATGAAGCCGCTCATGAATGCTATTTCGTGGATGGACGAGCGTTCGGAAGAAGAGTGCGAATATATAAGCACTTTGGTAAGCAATGATGAGTGTTATCGTGTGACCGGGCAATGTGCAGTGTTGCCGACATGGCCTGCAACAAAGATTCTTTGGCTTAAAAAGCATAGACCTGATGTGTACGATAACGCATATAAATATGTGCTTCTCAAGGACTATATCGCATACCGCCTTTCGGGAAAGCTTTTCTGCGAGTGTTCAATTGCTACATTTTCGTTCTATTTTGATATTCGAAATCGCTCATATTGGAAGAAAATGTTGGACATCATCGGTGTAAAAGAAGAGCAAGTCCCCGAGCTTATAGAGCCAGGCACCAATTTGGGTGCACTTTCTGCAGAGTGTGTGAAAAAGACAGGGCTTATGAATGCAGATGTTAATGTCGGAACGCTTGACCACTTTGCGGGAATGATTGGTACAGGAAATATAAGGCCCGGCATCGTTACGGAGTCTACGGGAACAGTTATGGCAATGTCTGTTATGGCGGAACTCCCAATAAATGAAGAGGAAACGGCAGCACTTCATTACGGTCCCTTCCCCGGAACATATGTATTTTTACCCGCATGCGAAAGTGGCGGAATTTCTCTGGAATGGTTCAGGGACAGATTCCTGCCCGGTGTACAGTTTGATGCTATAAACCGTGAAATTGAACGCAGGGGGAATTCGGGTGAACTACTGTTCCTTCCGTACATTAACGGAACAAATGCGCCTGAATTTGACCTTGCGGCATCAGGCTTGTTTATGGGCCTTAAGGCCCGCCACGATGCTTATGATTTGGCAGGTGCCGTTATGGAAGGCGTTGCATTGATGCTTGACCGAAACCTCGCATGCCTTACACATCGCCCTGTAAGCATCATTTCAACAGGTGGTGGGGCAAAATCGCCTCTTTGGCTGCAGATGAAGGCGGACATTACCGGGATAGAAGTAAAAGTTCCTGCAGATAAAGAAGCAGCGCTATTGGGTGCTTCTATTATGGGCGCAGTTAGCGCGGGTGTATATTCGAATTATGAAGCTGCCGTTGAAAAAGGCGTGCGAATAGAAAAGTGCTATACGCCACGGCCGTATAATGAAAAGAAGAAACAGGCATATAGCATTATGTATGATGCTATGATTAAGGCACAATATTAAGATTTGTGCCGGAGTTTGGAATGCGTTGTTTATAGGGGTGTTTTTATAGTTGATGAAAAGAAATATTAAATTACAACCGCCTTTTTTTGAAATTGGACCAAAAAACTATATGTTTGGCGACCAAATTTTGGATTTGGCAAGAATAGCTGACGAAGCGGCAGCAAAATATGATGTACGCGTAATTTTTACAACGCCTTATGCGAATATCGAAAAAGTTGCATCTTCTGTGAAAAATTTGCACATCTTTGCACCGCACATGGATGATATTCCGATAGGCAGGGGACTTGCTTGTGTGCTTCCCGAATCGATAAAGGCGGCAGGTGCGGTCGGGGTTATGCTTAACCATTGCGAACGCCCGCTCTCATCCTCCGTTCTTGTCCGCACATTAAATCGTGCGCGTGATTTGGATCTTATGACAATTGTTTGTGCCGATTCTATGGATGAAACACGAGCAATTGCGCAAATGCATCCTGACCTCATGATTACAGAACCTACAGAACTAATCGGTACCGGACAGGCGGCTGACCTTTCGTATGTATCTGCATCTATGGAGGCTGTCAAGGCGATAGACCCGGATATTGGTGTTCTTGTCGGCGGCGGAATCAGCAACGGAACAGATGTTTACAACACCATCATGGCAGGGGCAGACGCCACCGGCTCTTCAAGCGGAATTGTAAAGAATGCTGATCCGGGTGCTATGGTTAACGAAATGTTAGCAGCATTGCGCCAAGCGTGGGACGATAGGCATAAATAAAGGAGGAGAATAAGATGAGTAAGTATGATAAGTCCGTCACTGATATTTTGAATATAGAGTGGCAAGGAATCCGCAAATTAATTGATACATTAGACCGTGATGTTGTAGACGAAATTATTGATTTGTTACTTCGCGTGAAGCCGGAAGGTCATAAGGTAATAACGGCAGGTTGCGGCACATCCGGAAGTGTTGCCGTTCGCGTTGCACATTCACTTAGCGTATGCGAGGTGCCTGCTTTCTATTGCTGCCCGGCAAACTCTGTACATGGCGGTACGGGCGCAATTCAAAAAGGCGATGTTGTAATACTCTTTTCCAAGGGCGGAAACACGCAGGAAATTATAAACTATATTCCGATTTGCAAAGCAAAAGGTGCTACGATAATCGGCGTCAGCCAAAACGACGAGTCTGTTTTGGCAAAGCATTCGGATATCTACTTTAAAGTACAAATCGACCAGGAGTCCGATAAGTTTAATATGTGTGCATCTGCAAGTTGTACGGCATATTGTGCGGTATGGGATTCTATTGCTTTTACGGTTATGAATTATAACGGATACACAAAAGAAGATTTGTTGTTGATTCATCCGGGCGGAAAAGTCGGCGAACTTCTTCTTAAGGAAAATCAAAAATAGAAAGGGAGTACGAAAATGATTGTATATAATGAAAAGTTTCAAGTTGAGACGGGACATGCGCATGTTACGGTTTTAGATGTTACAAAGCAGGTTCGCGAAATTGCAGCGAAGTCGGGTGTGCAGAACGGAAATATCCTTGTGTACACAGGTCATACCTCTTGCTCTGTGCAGATTCAGGAGTTTTCTGATGGACAGACCCTTTGGGGAACAGAATTGATTATGCAGGATTTGATTAATTGCCTAGCCAAAATTGCGCCTACCTGCACAAACGAAAACATGTACTTACATCCGAATCTTGAGCATGTTAAGGGTGCAATGGAAGAGCGTGACGAACGCCCCGAATGGTGCCTTAATACTGACGGGCACATTCGCTCTGTCATTATGGGCCGTTCGGTAACCATTCCGATTATTGATGGCGAAATCCAGCTCGGCGAATTCGGTTTGGTGTACTTTGCCGATTGGGATCAGGTTCGTTCGCGTACAAGAACCGTAATCACGCAGGTAATGGGTATATAGCGAAGCGTACCATAACAAAGAAATATGAAAACACCCACGAAAGTTTCTCTGAAAAGCTTTCGTGGGTGTTTTGTTTTGACCGCAGCTACGCTCTGTAAAAAGCACGCGGAATCGACAGTGTCCCCTATCAACCGATTCTTTGGAACCGACCGAAAATCTTTTTGCTTTTTTCTGGCAAAAATAACTTTGAAAGCGTGTGAATCTTTCTCTTTGCTTGCGACCTCCAAAATTTTTTCGAATATTCGCAGCACAGATGCGATTGCATTTTACGCTGCCTCTCCTTTTATTTCTCCACCGCATAGGGCCAGTCGATAATCCCGCCGAACTCTTTCACATTGGTGTAACCGAGTTTAGAAAGGCTTTCGGCTGCAATTTTGCTCCGCCTGCCTGATCTGCAGTACACCAGAATCAGCATGCCCTTTTGGGGAAGCATTTCTTCCGCTTTGCTTTCAATTTCCGTATAGGGAATCAGGATTGCGCCGGGGATATGCCCGCTATCAAATTCGTCCTGTTCTCTTGTATCTAAAATAATTTGTTCCTCGCCCAAATCGATTATCTTTTTGGCTTCCTCTGCCGTAATTTGTTCATACATTACTTTTTCTCCTTTTTCTTTAGTGATTATGGCTGTCGGCCCGTCTGCACCGCCGATGATTCCTATGCTGCTAGCATTTCCGCAGGCTGCAAGCAGTATGCAAGATAAAATAGACAAAATACATCGCGTCCACTTCATCCCATTCTCCCTCCTAAATTTTTTGCTTTCGTACCGCTTATCTCGGTTCGCAAGAAGCAGGCCCGCCGTAATTAGTCTGCACTATTACAAACCTGCAGAATTTTGTCTGCCGCCCCTTTTGCACCGGAAGAATTTCTAAAGCCTTCCGCAATTTTCTTCGCGTTTTGCTTATAGGTACTGTCATGCAACAGTTCATTTACTGCGTGTAAAATGGAAACTGCATCCATTTTATCCGGTTTTATTCCAGCATCGAGTTCTAAAACCCGCGCGGCAACCCCCTTTTGCTCTGCAGTTTGCGGCACCATGACGAGCGGTACTTCAAAATATAAGCTTTCGCTGACACTGTTCATTCCGCAGTGCGACACAAATACATCTGCTTCTTTCAAAACTGCAATTTGGTCCACATGTGAAAAAACAGATACATTTTCAGGGAGTCTTCCAAAATCATCTGTACAAACCAGTTCCCCGACTGACAGAATTACCTGATACTCTGTATGCTTAAAAGCAGATATACAAGTTTTGTAAAAAGCCATCTTGTCATTATTGACAGTTCCCATTGAAATATAAATTAGCTTTTCTCTCTTCTTTTCTATTTTTTCAGTCATTGGCCGGATGGAAGGCCCGACAAACGCATACTTCTCCGAAAAAGTCTCCGAACAAGGCTGAAACGCATGCGAGGTGTAAACAATCGTGTGGGTATGATCGTCATTCCCAATAATGTCAAGAATATTTTTGACAGGATACCCTTTATCCTGCAGCCGCTTCACCTGCTTTGCGGTTTTAGGCATGGAAAGGAGCATCTTCAATAAATCTCCAATCCCCCTCTTCATAATTTTTGCAGAATGCGAATTAAAGGCAAAGGTCGTTGTGGAAGAAACAAAAGGAATTCCCATCTTTTGTGCAACAGCCTTTCCCCATAATGCCATGGAATCTGCCACAATGCAATCGGGCTGAAGCGCTTCCATCTGACGGCAAACCTCGTCATCAAGCGCCAATGTGGTATCTACCAATAGCTTTGTAGAGAAGGCAAGGTCTTTCCCTACGCGGGCAGCATCTTTCGGTTTTAACTTTCGCTCCGCATCATACGCATCGCAGGAAATAAATGTTGCACCTGCCGCCTCAATTTTTTTACGCATGCTGTTATAGGCATAATACCATACCTGGTGCCCGCGAGCAACCAATTCTTTTACAACGCCCAGCGTGGGATTCGTGTGTCCGTGTGCCGGAATACAAAAGAAAACGATTTTACGCATATTCCTACTCCCCTTTATTCTTCCATATCACTAAAAATCTGTTTAATATAATCCTGCTGCTTCGCTTTGGGAAGAATGGCTATTCCTCTTTCTGTGTCGCCAAGCACTAAAATTTCATCTCCCGGACAGAGCGCAAACATTTCCCTTGCTTCTTTGGGGATAACAAACTGTCCCTTTTCTCCGATTTTAACCATCCACGCATATTTACCTTCAGGTATATTCACGCTTACACCTCCTTGTATGATTAGTATGAATAATTATACCTTGTTTTTTTGTGCTTGTCAATAGGAATAAAACTTTTTCTCCAAAATAAAAGGTGTGGCTTTGGCCACACCTTTTCTAAATAGCAATACCTAAAATTTTGTTGCAAACAATCCGTGATTGACACAATAGTAATAAAATGTACCGCCGTGCATTTTAGGAAAGCGAATCGCAGCGTCTTGCTCGGGGTAGAGACGCATCGCAAGCACGCTGTCAAATCGCACATATGCTGCAAAACTGATGAAATGCTCTTTTGTCATTTCATGATTCCATGTTATATAATATTCGTCTTCAATTTCCGAAACATGGATGCGGTGTGCATCGTCTATCCCCTTTGCCTGCAGGGTCTGAAGGCGCTTTCCGCAGCAAACCACCGAAGCGTTTCCCGTCCCTTCATAAAAACTCCCGCACGCAGGACACACATAAAACTTTATTCTTTTCATATTGCCCGCCTCTTTAGGATTGATCGCTAAATTGCCGGAAAGAATCGTTTTTTCGCTCACATCAAGCATGTCCGCTATGGAGGACACGGCAGACACATCCGGAAAGCCGTGCCCTGTCTCCCATTTTGAAACGGTTTTAGGGACAACGCCAAGCTTTTCTGCAACCTCTTTTTGTGTCATTCCTTTGGCCTTTCGTAACGCGCGAAGAAGGTTTCCGTTTTTATATAAATCCATTTTTTCACCCCCGCGTTTCAGTATAACACCGCAATTGGAATAAAACAATCCACGCTCCGTACACTACCGCTTTTTATACAGAACCAGCTCCGGATTTTCACCGTTTTCCTCATAAGTGCATACAAGCAAAAAATCCATATTTGCTGCCAGCCCAAAGCATCTGCCGCCAAATATGCTTGCAAGTTGGTTCCCGAGGTAAGAGGCATTATCATCCAAAAGCTTTACCATGTTTCCGTTTGGAAGCCTATAGGCAAGATTGATAAAGCTACCGGAAAGCACATGGAGCTCTTCGACCTTAGGTAAGCCTTCGATAGCACACAGCGTATTAAACTCGTTGATAATTTGTTTTTTGAACGCATCAAATTTTTCTTTTCCAAAAGCGCCCGCATATTGTTTTAGGAAATCGAGCGTGTATTCGCCGTCTGCATAGCACCATTTACAGTATTCTTCGTTAAATAGTCCATCCTTTTCTTTACTGATGTTGCTGTCCTCAAGCTTCATACCGCAACATCCGCACACAAGTTCTCTCGGTGAACCGAGAAGCGTATTGATAGATACATCAAAAATTCTTGAAAGTAGTTTTAGTGTTTCTGTGTTTGGAACCGTTTCGCCGGTTTCCCACCGGGAGACTGCCTGCCTTGTGACAAATATTTTTTCTGCAAGTTCTTCTTGCGAAAGCCCCTTCTGGCTTCGAAGCTTTGCAATAACATCTTTTGTTTCCATATAATCACCTCATGACTATTATATGGTAAGCGTGTCAAATAAGCAAGCAACCCGTTGTTGCTTTCGATAAAACTCTATTCTCTCCCAATCACTTTTTTCTGCCACGACCGTTTGCCGCAAGCCGGGCATTTCAAGTATCTGGTTCTGCCAAAGTGCATCGCTGTATTTACGGCCTTGTAGCTCGGGACATGTCGGTTCCCGCAATGCTTGCAGGCATAATATCCCGCTATCTGCTCGATTTTAAGCGCTGCGGCATATCCAAAAAAAGCCGGAATAAAGCCGGAAAAAACAATAACGATTCTTTGCCAGTCCTTCATCGGCAAATATGCGCCGATAAAGATAGGGATAAAGAGGACGGCACAGGAAAGAATGCCAATAACCCATTCCAGCTGCAGTAACCTTCTGTCGTTTTCTTCTTTTTCCATTTCTTTATTGTACGCTTCCATTTCAAATCCTCCAATGTATCTTTCTCTCTACAGTATACACCATTTGTTCCGTTTTGCCAATAAAATTTTGAAAGTTGTAAAAAAAACAGCCCTTCGAAGAAGAGCTGTTTTTTCGCCATTCTATATAAAAGTTTGTACGCCGGATTATTTTTGCAGTTTCTCCAGGTCATTTTTGCGGATTTCCACGCGTCGTACCTTGCCGCTGATTGTTTTAGGAAGTTCTTCCACAAACTCCACAATCCTCGGATATTTATACGGTGCCGTATGCGTTTTTACATATTCCTGGATTTCCTTTTTCAGCATCTCGGTGCCTTCTTTATCCTTAACAAGTACAATAGTTGCCTTCACAATCTGCCCGCGCACCTCGTCCGGCACCGGTGTGATTGCACATTCCAAAACATACGGAAGCTCCATGATAACGCTTTCAATTTCAAAAGGCCCAATGCGGTAGCCGGAGGATTTAATAACATCATCAATTCTGCCGACATACCAAAGGTATCCGTCCTCGTCCATGGTTGCCTGGTCGCCTGTATGGTAGTATCCGTCGTGCCAGACTTCGTTTGTCTTTTCTTCATCAAGATAATACCCAATGAAGAGTCCGCAAGGCGCTTCGTCTTTTACGCGAATGCAGATTTCGCCCGCGTCACCGATTTTACATTCATTCCCGTCAGGGTCAAGCACCGCCACATCATATAAGGGGCTCGGTCTTCCCATGGAGCCGATTTTGGGTGTGGAGCCTACAAAGTTGGCGATAGAAAGCGTGGTTTCGGTCTGTCCAAAGCCTTCCATGATGGTAAGTCCGGTCGCTTTTTTGAACTGATTGAACACCTCTGGATTCAGCGCTTCACCTGCAGTTGTCGCATACTCAATCGAAGAAAGGTCATACTTTGATAAATCTTCTTTGATAAAGAAACGGTACATTGTAGGCGGTGCACAGAATGTGGTGATATGGTATTTCGCAAACATCGGCAGGATATCTTCCGAATGGAAGCGGTCAAAATCATAAGTAAATATACCCGCCTCGCAGAGCCATTGGCCGTAAAGCTTGCCCCAGAGTGCTTTCCCCCAGCCCGTATCCGAAATGGTAAAGTGAAGTCCGTCGGGATTAACATTATGCCAATGCTTTGCGGTTGGATAATGGCCGAGTGCATATTTAAAGGAATGCGTTGCAATTCTCGGATAGCCTGTTGTTCCCGATGTAAAGAGCATCAGCATCGGGTCGCTGCCGCAAGGTGTGTTTTCTGTGCGGTCAAAGTGTGTGCTGAAGCGTTCCATTTCAACATTAAAATCGTTCCAGCCTTCTTTATTTCCGCCAACGAGGATTTTTACCATATCAGGGTACTTTGCTGCTGCTTTTTCTGCTTCAACTGATACATCACCGTCAGCAGTACATACAACGGCTTTGACTCTTGCGGCCTTGTATCTGTAATCAAAGTCGTGCTCCACAAGCTGGTTGGTTGCAGGGATTGCGATGGCACCGATTTTATGAAGCGCCAGCATGCAGAACCAGAACTGATAATGTCTTTTTAATACGAGCATGACGGTATCGCCCTTTTTGATGCCAAGGGATTCGAAGTAATTTGCAGTTTTTGCAGAATACTTTTTCATATCGGAAAATGTAAAGCGTCTGTCCGATTTATCATTTGCAACCCACATCATAGCGAGTTTGTCGGGATTCTTTTCTGCGATTGCATCCACGCAGTCGAAAGCAAAATTAAAGGTGTCTTCATTTTTGAAGGTGATACCGGAAAATACGCCGTTTTCGTCGTAGGACGATTCCACAAATTTATCGGCAACCGTTTCCGCTTTTGCCTTCTCTTTCGCAAGCTTTTCAGCGATGATGGGCGCTTCCGGATATTCTTCGCTCACCGCGCCGTCCTGCGGATTCAGCACAACTGCATGAAATTCGCATCCGCCCTCCGAAACGGCCACCATCCCATGCGGAATGATGCTGTTATAGAAGATGGAATCCCCTTCGTGGAGCACATCAATATGATTCCCGACCTGCACCTTAAGGGAGCCCTTGACAATTACATCAAATTCCTGGCCGTTATGCGAGGCGAGTTTAATCGGCTCGTTTTGTTCCTCTTCCAGATAAGGGAATTTAACGAGGAATGGTTCTGCCAGCTTATCCTTGAATTTTGGCGCAAGGTTATTATACTCCACGCCGTGCTTTTTAACAATTTTAAGTCCTTCCCCTTTTCTGGTGATGGCAAAGGAGGTAAGCGTTGTGCTTGTACCCTCTAGCAAATCTACAACCTCAACATTACACGCTTTTGCGCATTTGTAGATAAAGGTGAAGCTAAAGTCCGTATTCCCCTCTTCCAAAGTCCGATATTCTTCCGCTGACACCCCGGTAAGCTTTGCAAGCTCCTCGGGCGTATAGCCTTTTGCTTCGCGCAGGTCTTTAATTCTGCCTGCAACCTCTTTCAAACTGTAATCCATTGTTTTGTCTCCTTTCCTTTTGACAAATTTAGATTGGTTACAAATTTGAATAAAACAAAAACTCGCCTCAAAAGCTTTGAGACGAGTCTATTCACCCGCGGTACCACTCAAATTACGGAACATACATTCCGTCACTTACCGGGCTCTAACAAGCCCTTTGCCTTTACGCAGCATTACGGAAGGAGTCTACTAAGCCATAGCTTTTCGGTCCTCCGACTCAGAGGTGATAAGTCATTGGAAAGTCTCACCATTGCCTCGCACCAACCGGCAACTCTCTCCAAGCTCCACAATCCGACCGTCCTCATCATCGTCGTTTTTTGTGATATTCAAATTTACATACATTATATGCTTTGAAATCTATTTTGTCAATAGTTTTTTTAAAATTTTAAATTTTTTCCTATTTCCGTCCGTTTTGCGCCTCTCTCTATTTTTGCGAACCCGTTGGATTTACAATACTGTAGCCGACATTGACAAGATGATCTGCCACTCTTTCAAGCCCCGCAACAACGGACGAATAATAAGGGCTTACATCCACGCTGCAATTTCCTTCGGCAAGCCTTGCAAAATGGCTCGCGAGAAGCTCTTTCTTCATGCTATCCACATTGTTTTCCAGCCGAGTCAGCTCCGGAAGCTCGTCCGTCTTTAGCGTTTCAAATGTTTTTCTGGCAATCTCAAACATACGAATAACCTCATCGCGCATTTTTGTAATCCCACCAAGCGCCCTCTCCGAGAATGAAAAGTCTTTCTTGATGAGTTCCATGCCAATTTCGTGGAAATTCTCTGCATGGTCGCCAATACGCTCCAGGTCATTTAAAACATGGAAATACGAACCAATTGTCTTTTCATCGCTTCCCTCCACCACTGCTGACAGCTTGATTAAAAAATCAGTCAGGGCGCTATTGGTAAAGTCAATACTCTCTTCGTTTTTGCGAATCAGGTCGCTATATTCCAAAGAGCCCTTCTCCATCGCCGCAAAGCAAAGACGCGTATTTTCCTCTACCCGCGAAATCATATACTCGATCTCTTTCTTTACCTGCATAAGCGCAATCGGCGGGGTGGAAATAAGGCGATTATCAACATATTTAAAGGATAACGCCTCCTCTTCGCCCTTTTGGTCCTTAATCATGCGGCAGGAATACTCGACGAGCTGTCTTACAAACGGGAGGAGCGCACAGGTCGTGGTCACATTGAAGACAACATGGAAAAAGGAAACGCGCATCTGGAGAGACATGGGATCGTTCCCCGGGAATATCGACACCAAAAGGTTTCCCACCGGTTCTTTGAAAACCCAGATAATCGCAGTAAACAGTGCCGTTCCAATCGCATTAAAAGTAAAGTGAATCAGTGCCACGCGTTTCGAATTTGCATTGGCACCGACAGAAGCCAAAAGTGCGGTAATACAAGTTCCGATATTGGCGCCGAGAATAATGAAGAGCGCAAGTTCAAGCGGCAGAACGCCAGCACCCACCATCGTAATTACAACACCGGTAGAGGCGGAAGAGCTCTGTATAAGTGCAGTAAATATAACACCAACCAATATCAAAAGAAGAGGGAAATCAATAACCATGAAAATTTCGGTGAACATATTTTCCACGAGCGGGTTCCCAAACGCCTGCTCGCTGCTCATGACATTAAGGCCGACGAAGATAAGCCCCAGCCCCGAAAACAAACTGCCGGTGATCCGCATTTTTTCTTTTTCAGAAAAGCCCATCATTACGCCCGCAAACGCGAGAAGATACATTGCCATATTGAAATAGTCGTTTTTAAGCGCAACCAAAACGCCGGTAATCGTCGTACCTATATTGGCGCCCATAATAATCGGCGTTGCCTGCATCAGCGTCATAACCCCCGCATTAACAAGACCAATCACCATGACCGAGGTCGCAGACGAGCTCTGGATAATCGCCGTAACACCCGCACCAATCCCAACGCCTGAAAAGCGGTTATTGCTGATTCGTTCCAAAAGGCGTTTCATGCCAGCGCCGGCACTTCTTTCGAGCGCATCGCCCATAAAATTCATGCCGACAATAAATACGCCAACGCCTGCTAAAAGCCAAATCAGGCTCTGTATGAGTTGCATAATGTCCTGTGATGATAACATATTTTCTCTCCTTTTCTCCACATGCTGCCTATTTTTTCATTTGTTTGGAATCAATCAAACGACATATCCCAATGATATTATACCATATATCACCACAAAAAGCAATTGTTATTTATTCGGCATTATTTACGAAAAATCCAGCCTTTCTTTATAAACAATACAAAATCCGCTTTCTTTCGAAAGCGGATTGTTATGCCTTTGAAGGGCCTTTTTGCGGAAGGTGAGGATCTGTCTTCTTACAGAAACGCTCTAATATCAACCGTTAGCTTTTCCTCCAGATTTATCAGTCTTTTGGTAATATCTTTGGACACCTCATCCGCGCCTTCATATTTATTAAGGTATTTGTTCAGTGTCTTTACGCCCATGTTGCAGCCGTCTGTCATCAGATCGGCAATTGTAGCGTCCGAGTTCTCCATCGCCAGTTTCATATTCGTTTTCATCCAGGACATCCCTTTTGCTATCGCCGCAGGCTCTTTACCGTCATCTTCGTATCGGTCCAGCAGCTTTTGAATCTCCTTATCCAGCTTTTCGTGCTCGTTTTTGCAATCCGTCAGAAGTTTTTCAAGTTCTTCGCTCTTCACCTTGTCCAGTACATCTTCAATAGAGGATATCCCCATCTTAACGCCGGCATCACATTCTCTTAAAAGTTTTATCGTGTCTTGCTCAATCATATTTTTCCTCCTAACTATAAAGTGCCTCAGAGATAGTGTATCACAGAGGCATTTTTTTATTCGGGTTTGGTGTATACGGTTTGGATTTAGTCTGTTTTGGCGATATATTTGCGACAAAAAACAGTGACTTCTTCTCATTTCATGCTGAAGGCGCTTGAACAAAGGCAGGGACACAAGATAGAAAAGCACCGCTTACAGATTTGTAGGCGGTGCTTTAAGTTTAATTGTTAATATCAATATATTCAGCAATTAAATGAGGGATAGATATTTGGTTTCCAAAAACTGCAGTATAATCTTTTATACCTTTAATCTCTCCATATAAAGTTATTATATCTTCTTCAAGAACTCGGCTTTCTGTATCGGTTTTTCTTTGATAATCAACATAAATAGTATCTTCCCACAAACCATATTCGCCCTGAGTTACATCTACTCTTAAAACTACTCTTTTACCACTTTCTTGAACTTGTATTACTTTACCCTTGAAAGTGGCTTTTTGTCCTATGTAATTATTAGGGTTTCTTGCTATGTCTTTATATGGAATAGCAGAACAAGAAGCGATGTATTCATCTTTTGAAATAACAACTTGCTCTGTTGAGGTTTCCGAACTACCATTAGTAGTGGTTGAAACATCATTTGTATTTGAAGAAGATACAGAAATAACCATTATCAAAACAAAGAACCAGAACCACCACTTATGGTAGAATGGCTGAGAATGTTTCTTATTGCATTGAGGGCATTTCTTTGTTTTCTTTGAATAACGAAAACCACAATAAGAACAATAAATCATATTCTTTTCCCATGTATTTGTAATGTTATTAGAAGATAAATCAGGTGATCCATAAACTCCCATTATAATCAACTCCCTAAACATTTATTTTGTTTATCGTATCATATTTCTGTCTAAAAGTCCATAATTTAACGAAGAATTGTATAGAACACCTAATTAAAAATCGTAATATGAATAAAGAAAAACCGAACGATAAAAATATATCATTTAGATCATTCGGTTTCTATGGCTCCCCCTGCCCTACTCGAACCAACGACCCGCCCCGGTTGAAACATTGGTCGTCTCGGCGGGACGCCCTGCGCCCTTCTGCGACTCCCTGTTTCTGCCCGTTCTCTTGCTCGCTCCTCCTGCCACCGGCAGCGCTCGCATTCGAACCAATTAACAGCCG
>JAZSDW010000082.1:0-8268 GCA_045531355.1 Clostridia bacterium
AGTCTATCCGGTTATATGACGAAGTAACACTATCGCACGCCAGAGAAATCTCGGTGCGAACGGATCTCCACTATCTCCCCAATGATGACCGCAACATCGCATGGCGTGCCGCGCGCCTGTTTCTCGAAGAAATTCAAAGCGACGACGGCGTTTCCATTCAAATTCGAAAACGGATTCCCGTCGGTGGTGGCCTTGGCGGTGGAAGCGCAGATGCGGCCGCAGTCCTTATGGGACTGAATCGCTTGTACGGCTATCCGGTTCCGTTTGCGCGTCTTTCAGAGCTTGGGCTTCTTTGCGGGGCAGATGTTCCGTTTTGCATGACCGGCGGCACCTGTCTTGCCGAGGGGCTTGGCGAACGGCTCACGCCTTTGCGTGCGCTCCCAAGCTGTCATTTTCTGCTTCTTCGCCCCGGCTTTCCTCTCAGCACAAAAAAGATGTTTGGAATGGTCGATTTGCAAAAAATCCAGGAGCATCCTGACACAGAGGGACTGATTAACGCCTTGCAAAACCGCGACCTTTCCGGGGTTTTGCACCGTCTCCATAACACGCTGGAATCGTTTGTGCCCCGCCCAGAGATTCAGGAATATAAAAATCTGCTTCTTGAGGCCGGTGCAGATGCCGCGCTGATGACAGGAAGCGGCTCCGTGGTCTACGGTGTTTTTCGCGAAAAAAGCAACGCCCTTTCGGCAAAAGATTTTTTCATGCGCCACCATCTTCGCCCCTGTCTCACTACACCTGTGCACACCATTTTTTAATAATTTGTATATTTCACCTCGCTTTTGGAAAGACTATGCAGCGAGGTGATTTCTATGAAGAAACTTATCCTTTTGCTTCTTCTGGTTCTTTCTGTTTTTTGTGGCCTTTTTCTCTACGCAGATGCAATGCAGGACGATGTTGCACAAAAAGTTCTGCGCCTGCATGTTCTTGCCAACAGCGATGATGCAGCTGATCAGGCCTTAAAACTTGCCGTTCGCGATCGTATTCTTAAAGAAAGTCAGCATCTTTTTAAGGCGTGCACCTCTCCCGCAGAGTCTAAAGCCGTTTTTCTGCAGGAAAAAGAACGCCTTACGAAGGCGGCGGAAGCAGAAATTGACGACCGAGGCTTTTCCTATCCGGTTTCTCTTTCGCTCGAAACGACATATTTTCCCATGCGCACCTATGATGGACTAACACTTCCAGCCGGAGAATATGAGGCTGTTCGTGTTTCAATCGGCGAGGCACAGGGGCAAAACTGGTGGTGTGTCATGTTTCCGCCGCTTTGCTTTGTAGATGGAAGCATTTCCTCCGAGAATGCCACGCAGCTTTCTGAGGCACTCGGAAAGGATGCCGCCATTCTCACGCCCACCTCCCCTGCGGATGTGCAAATCCGTTTTAAAGTTGTTGACTTTTTTCAGACTGCCTCCCATCTTGTAAAAGAAGCCTTACGGCAAATATAAAATTTATATAAAACCATAAATTCTGTATATCAGCTTCCCCCGCACGCCATATTAAAAAGCAGTTGCACCGTAAAGTCTGTTGCAACTGCTTTTTTATATTTGTTTCGTTTCTATAGAATACCGAAGGCCGCCAAAACTCGTTTTGTCCTTCCAGTTCTGTATTCCTCCCAGGTACTCCCGCGCCTTTGCCCGAAGTCCTTCTTTCCTCTGTTCGTTCCATTTCCGGATTTGCTTTGCATAATTTTCGTATTCCCGCTTCGCTTCGTATACGGCTAAAATCCCTTCTTTGTCGCTATCCTCCGGTAAATATTCCGGCGTAAGCTCACCGCGTAAAAGCCTGCCGACATGCAGCTTGTCTTCTTCCGAAAGCTGTATGCGCCGCTGCACTTTTTCCAAATTCCGTCGTGTGCGCTTTACTTCCGCATAGACTTCTTCGACTTCTCTTTGGCTTAAAAGCGTCGCCGGCACATCCGTTTTTTCCGTTTCTTCCGCTTTGGTTTCTACGGTATCCTTTGCGATGGCGTATTGGATTTCATCCGACGCTTCACGCTTTTTTTCCCCATTGAACTCTTCCGGTATATATTTTTTCAAGTCTTCATCCTTGACATTTTCTAAAAGATATGCTAAACTAATGTCTAAGGATACTGGAGGGTAGGAAGTTGACTCGTTTTGCGAGCTCAAGGCCTGCTCTGAGATGGTATCCTTTATTTTTTCAAAGCACACCGCAACATGGAGCGAGTTTTGAATATTACCCTTAAATTCTTTAACTGTCAATCGAACAGGATATATATTTTTTCCTTCCCTAAAAGCACTAACCAACACATAAGTTTGTTTTAGTTGAGGATCCTCTCGAGGAGTCCCTTTATATTTATCCGGATGCGTTTCTATTCCAACAGCATTTTCAACAACCTCTTTGAACACCGAAAGCATCTTTCCAAATTCTTGGTATGCTTTCTTTTGTTTGTTGATACTTTCTCCTAATTTTGTATTCGAAAAATCAAATTCCAAATCAATATCTTCATTTTTATAAGTACCAATCACACCAAAGTCGGCTGCCAATCTTCTAAGTATCGGCGCGGCTTCTTTTTTATACCTTGTTTTGAGTAACGCTAAATCCTCTGGAACAACAACCGCCTTTGCCGCGTCGTAATTCGCAACTTTTAGCCGCTTGTTTTTCAGTATTTCATATCTCGCCTTGTCGTCCATGCCGATTTTAATTTTTGTTCTTTCCGTTTCCGCAGCGCTCTCTGCGCTTGTTGTTTCGGTATCCTTTGCGATGGCGTATTGTCGTTCTTCCGCCTCCTGTGCAACGCCTACTGTTCGTCTTTCCTCGTCTTGAGTATCCCCTTCCGTATCAATTCTTCTCGCCGGGCTAACGCCGACTGTTTCCCCCGTTTCTCGAATTCCTTTCTCGATTCTTCTCTCATCGCGTCCAGTTCTTTCAACTCTTCCTCTGTCAAGTAAACTTCGGAATACTCTGTCATCTCTCTGTACGGTCTCCGCTTGTCTTTTTGTGAGCCTTTTGATGATTTCTGATACATATTTAAAATCCTTTCCATATCTTTTTTCTAAATCCAGATACTGTTCCTGGGTAATTGCCATGTTATCCGTTGAATCTTTCCCCTTTGACAATGCGCCGTGCTCCTTCACCTTTTCAAGCCATTCGTCCCAGAAGTCGGTACCGCCATCTTCTTCTGTGTTATCTGCTACATTTTCTGTTTTTTCTCTGTCTTTAGCTATAGAATACTGTATGTTAGGATTGTTTCCGTCGAAGGTTCCTATATTGTCTGTTGCAGATTTTATTTGTGTTGGCTCGAAAACAACATAGAATTTATCGTATGCGAGTTCATTGTCTGTATCACACTCTATGATGACGCCGTCATGTTTGTTTTCTTTAGCTTTTCTGATTATGTCTTTTTCCGCAGCAGGATCTGAAATTTTTCCTTCTGATAGCTTTGCATAGTAAGGATTCTTCATTGCCAGGTATGCAGAAATTATGTTATCTCCACCATGTTCTTCCGCCATAGCTTCGGCATAATCTCTCGATTCAGAAAACCAAAATGTACCATCGTCCGATTTGAAAATTGAAAAGTTTTTGTTTGTTCCGTGATACACAACCTTAGGCGTTCCATCGGCGTTTCTTACTTTACTTTTGCTAAACCATCTTTTGAACTGTTGTGTTTGTGTATTATTTTTAAATTTAATATTGACATTTGCCCCTTTTTCGCGTATACTATGTATGAAGCCATCTTGAGGCAGGCTACTGGGCAATTGGAGCCCTTTACCCTGTAGTAGAGATAAGGCTTCTTTTTTGTTCCAGTAAAACATTTCTATGCCCCCGTTTGCTTCGGCGTTTAACGCATCAGCAAGCTGCTTGGCAATATTTCCTTTCCCAAACACAGATGTAATACTGTTGCTGTCTATTCTTTTGGTATTATTTATACCTTGTCCGTCGATTTCAAATGGCGCAATTACCGTTTTCCCATTCTGCTTAAACGGAAGCAACGCAACAACTCTGCCCGGGTTCGAAGCCGACCTTATGACCGCTACAGGGTTTTTAATCGCATCGGGTAATTGTTTGAGCATTGTCTCCCCGATAAAGTGATCTACGTCTTTTGTTCCTTTTAAAGCATAATCCACATGCGTTTGGTTTAGCGTTACCGGCAATGAATTAAAACCGATTCCGAGGTATATATCTTCCGTTTTTCCAACAATAAACGTATCATTTTTAGGGAATTTATTTGCTTTATAATCATTGATTTGTTCTGCAAACAATTTAGAATAATCGTAATAATCCTTTTCTTTATTCTGTTCTCTGCTCGCCTCATCTTTAGAAATAGCAAACCGTCTATCCCCACCATTGCTTACATCGCCAACCCCTAAAGCTTCTTCTGCGTCTTTTGTTATGGCGTATTGGCGTTCATCTGTTTCTGCCTCTAATCCGACACCGGATTGATTTCGTACGCCGCCTCCAGAATGTCCGACGCTGTCGCTCCCCAATTTTGCGACAGGAACTCCGCCAGTCGCTCCGCCTGCTCGTCCGTCTTCATCATGGACATTATGCAAAGAATTGTTTCCTTTTCTAAGTCGTGACCCGCCAATCCGCCTATCAAAATCATTTTTATCTCTGATACTCCCATTACTTAAGCTCCTTTCAATTTCATTAATCGTTTCCCAGTCCGTCTCCGGTTCAAACTGTGCAATCACTACACCGTTATATTCTGGCGCAGGCTCGTATAAATAGTATTTATTATAAGCGTACACCGAATCCAATCCCGGCTTAACTTCCGCTGTTCTTGTGCTTTCCTTCTTCATGATAGCACTTTTTACAAGCGTGTACTCCTGCGGATTCATTTTTATCTGCTTTTTATTATATCCCTTCCTGTCTTGCTTTGCAACCCCTTTCTTTCTCGAAATTGCATACTGCCGCCCGTCATCATACAAGAGGCTTTCCCCCGCCATGCTCGCTTCCGCATCGAGAATATCCATCCTCTCGTCATATTCCGCTTCTGTAATTTCGCCTCGTTCATACGCTTCTTCCGTCTCCTCCCGCAACGCGCGAATTCCCTCTAAATTGTCTAACGAGTACGCCGCGGCTTTTTCTGCATCTGTTTGTTTTGTGCTTCCTTCTCCCTGATGCCCCATATTCGCCGTCTCGCCAAGCGCCCGTGCGTATAGCCTCCGCGCATTTTCAATAAACACGCGCTCTCTTGCCTTCGTATTGCCGAGCTTTGCAAGCACATTGTCGAGAAAACGCCGGATAACCTTTCCGCTTTCCCTGTCTGCGTTTACCACCGATGTGATGCTTTCCTCGTCCGTAAAAAGGTGCTCCTGTGCATACTCCGCCACAAGCTCCTGGTTTATCTTGATGTCGGTATTAAGGTCTACGCCGTTTGCCAAATAGCGGTCATAAATTTCCTTTCGCATCGCCGCAAGGTCGCCGCCGTCCTGCTGTATTTTTTTGAGAACGACAGCTACAAATTTCACATAGCTCTCCGCCAGCTGGATGTGATGCACCATTTCATGTCCCAAAATAAACGCAACCGGGTCCGTAATCGTAGCATTTAAGTAAATTTTTCCGTCATCGTGATTGTAATATCCCTTGTCCTTTTTTACCTTTTCGCTTTTCGGGGGATAAAAAACAACATCGATACCGAGCGCCTGCGACAGCCGCTTCGCTTCCTGTATAATTTTGTCCGGAACGCCTAAAAGAATCCCCGTCCGTTCCGCCTCTGTTTCCGCTTTTGCCGCCCTTTCCTCTCGCTTTGCCCGCTCCATCTGCTCCTTAGCCGTCGGAAGTACCGTGCCTTCAAACGGATTTCGTGTAACCTTTTCTTGACTATTAGGAGCCGATTGTGGTATACTTTCATTAGAGATGGTTGCATTGTTTCTGCGGGCTTCCGGCGACGGATTTACCGCTGTCAGTGCATCCGTCTCTTTTTCTACAATGGAAGTTGGTTCCATGTTTAAAATGTCATACAGCAGCATATTCCCATTGCTTCGCGTTGCCACGACTACATCTGCGCTATAGCCCCGATTTCCTATTTGTATAAGCGCGCTGCCTCTGGCAAAATTTTCTATATTATCTCTTCTTTCATGTTTTTTTGCTTCACCAACCCAATTTGTTGCCGCCAGCACAATTTCATCTGCATTGTTTGTTACTCTTAACTTGTCTGCAAAAATGTCAGGCTCGTTATTGTACAACCATTTCATGTACCCGGAATATGTCATTTCTTTCCGGCTTTTATTGTCAATGTTAATTGTATTATTGCCCGCTATCACGCCGTCTGGAAATTTTTCTTTTAAATTATTCTTAACAGTCTTTATCCAGTCTTCTTCCGGCACACCGTCTAAAATATCTTCCTCAACCTCTACGAATGGTTTGTTTTCAGTTGTTCGCCCGATTCTGTAAAGATTTTCCGCATTAGATACCATCTCTCCCTGTGTCATTGCGCCCCGCCTCTCATGCTCGGCCTCCTGCCATTTCCGTATATTATATACATCAGCGGCACGCGCAAGCGTGTCTTTTTGATTTTTCGTCGCCCCATCCGCCGCAAGCCAACACAAAAGGGCGCCTCGTATAAAGAGACGCCCTTTTCAAACTACCATTATAAACCAGATAAAAACAGATAGCCTAAAACAATAATTAAGGTCATATCCTTTTCCTCGTTTGTAATGAGCAAAAATAAGATGCCGAGTAGTAGGATATCGTCGGTTGAAAACCGTTCAAGGCCCGCAAAAACTCCCTGACTTTTTTTCTTTATGTGTCGTTCCTCCGGATTTTTCGCCTGGGGAACCGTCTGTTCTATGAAGCTTCCGCCGCCTTCTACCGCCCTTGCTGCTTTTCGAATCTGTTCGGCACGCTTTTCATAATCATTTAAATATTGTTTATACATAAGCGTCTCTGTTTTCTCCTATCCTTCTATAATATCTTAAGCTCCTCAAAAAGCGAAGACATTTGACTCAGTTTTAGAATCTGCATGGCGCGGTCTGCACTTTGCGCCCGTTTTGCACTTAAATAGGGGCGAATTGCCAGAATTAAATTGACTCTCGGGTCATCGTTGCTGGCAATTTTGCCGAACGCTTTGCCGAGTTTTAAAAGTGTTTCCGGATTTTCCAGACCGAAGGGGAGCGGCGCCTTTTGTTCCTGTTTCTCCTTCGTCTCGGCCGCTTTAGATTCGCCGCCCACCGTTTGCATAATCCCCATAATTTGTTCCATTGCTTCCGGATTTCCAAGAATACTTTTCAGCATATCTTCCGGTGCATTTGCCATTCGCTTCCTCTCCTTTTATGTTACGCTTTAAAAAAGTTTTCGATTAACTTTATAAGTTCCGGATTTTCTTTCACAATTTTTACCAGTTCGTCCTTGTCGGTAGGCTTTGCCTCCTGATACTTTTGGATAAAAGCTTTTCCTTCCTTGGTATTTGCAATTGCCTTTGCTTTTTCCATGCTTTTTTCTATCGTTTTTGCGTCCACGCCTTTGAGCATATCGCTAATGCGATCCATCGTATGCACATCCTTTCTATAACTTATACTACTGGCTCTATATAAAATATGCCGGAAAAATTTTTTTGTTCCTCTTTCTGCATCCAAAATAAAGTGCGTCTTTCTCCTTTCTTCGCCTTGACAAGTCATAGCCGATATGGTAAAATATTATAGCAATTTCTGTATGTTGGAGGCTTTTTTCCAAAATGAGCATAAGTTTCTTTTGCAATAGCATGCTTTTGGGCGTGGGGCTTGCGATGGATGCCTTTTCTGTTTCGCTCGCCAATGGCCTGAATTATCCAAAAATCAGGTTTCCAAAACTGTGCCTCATTGCAGGCATCTTTGCCTTTTTCCAGTTTTTCATGCCCCTCGTCGGTTGGTTTTTTGTGCATACCGCTGTGCATTATTTCTCTGTCTTTCAGGCATTTGTGCCTTATATTGCGCTGCTTCTTCTTTCTTTTATCGGCGGAAAAATGCTTTTAGAGGGTGTACACACCTCCACCGAGGCGCAGTTCGCATCTCCCCTTCGGCTTTCTGCATTGATTCTACAGGGCATCGCCACCTCGATTGATGCTCTGTCTGTTGGCTTTACCATTGCGGACTATGCTGCCTCCTCCGCCTGGATTTGCTGCCTTTTAATTGCAGCAGTCACTTTTTTCCTTTGCGCACTTGGCGTTTTTCTTGGGAAACGCTTCGGGACGCTTTTCACCGGAAAAGCCTCCATTCTCGGCGGTGTAATTCTAATTTGTATTGGGCTTCAAATTTTCTTAAAAAGTCGCTTCTAACTATAAACAAGCCCGACTTTCTATTGAAGATGATGTTCTGAAACCTAAAATGAAAGGAAGAT
>JAZSDW010000067.1:0-6040 GCA_045531355.1 Clostridia bacterium
ACATAAAAGATAACAATGATTTTGTTGTTTTCTTCAAAATCATTGAGAAAGAATATATTAATAATTTTTTGAATGATGGACAAGTTTACTTTGGACTATTAGATGATTACAGAACAAAGGAGGCAGAAGGGCAACAAAATATAGGTGATTCTTATGAGGCAAGTTTAACTCAAAAAGTTCAAATATACATAGGAGTTAATGATTTTGAATTTGAAGAAATTCATGGACATAAAACAGGAAACAATATAAGAATTAATGCAAATCAATGTGCTTTTTGTTGTTATGGTATTGGTTTAAAAAAGTTTGACAAAGAAAGCGAAACAAAATATATACATGAAATACCAGAATCTTTACTGACAGAATTGTGCAGAGATAAAGGTGGGGTAGAAAATTGTGCAATAATAATATTTGATGATGAATTTATACATCAAATATTGGATGCGCTGAAAGCAAAAAAACTATCTTATATGTCCAAAATAGTGATGTATGATGATTATGATTATATTCCGCAATTTGATATACACTCAAAGGAGTACTCGTTAGAATGTTGTTTTCATAAAAGAAGCAACTATAAATATCAAAATGAATTTAGGATTGCGACACTCAACAAAGTCAATGAACCAATAAAAGACTTGTATGTTAATGTAGAACCTAATCAAATACAAGTATTGGAATTAAAAAATGGATATGATTTTAGATGCGAGGTAAATATTAATGCTCATGAAATGGGGAAAATTTGTGGTGTAGAATTTGATGTTTCTTGTTTCTTGAGTAAAACAGAATAAACACATGTGAACATCCCAGAATGTTCGCTCGTGTCAAGTCTATAAAATTTAAAAGAATAGTTTGCCGATTTATTATATTTACATATACTATCGGGAACGAGAAAATCCAGTATTCTCGCGGGTTCTAAGGAAAAGTGCTAAAGGAAAAATAGTTGAAAATTTGGACGAAAAATAGTAGGTCCTATTCTTCACTGTTCTCCTGACTTGACACGAAAGGAAATAGAGGCGCTCGTCATAAATTACACTGGCAGAAAAAGAGGATTTACCAAAATGAAAAAAGGGATACTTTACATAAGCCTCGCAAGCGTTTTGTGGGGGACAAGCGGAATATTTGTACACTATCTGGCGCCGTACGGCGTCACGGCGCTCCAGATGACCTTTATAAGGGCGCTGGTTGCCTTTCTCTGTATGGCGGGATATATTCTCCTCGCCGGAAGGGAACTTGCAAGGACAAGCATAAGGGAAGTCCTTTTATTTATCGGCAGCGGACTTTCGTTTTTTATGACCGCAACTTGCTACTACCATTCCATGCAGCTTACCTCCATTTCAACAGCGGTTGTGCTGATGTATACAGCGCCGATATTTGTCATGATTTATTCCGTACTCTTTTTGGGCGAAAAATTAAATTTCATGAAACTTTTATCGGTGGCGGGCATGCTCATAGGTTGCGGGCTCGTTTCGGGGGTTATAGGCGGGCTTAAATTTGATCCTGTGGGGATTGCAATTGGCTTTCTGTCCGGCATATCGTACGCATCGTATAACATTATCACAAAAATTGAAATGCAAAAGGGGATAAACACCGCAAAAGCGAATTTTTACTGTTTTCTTTTTGGCCTGCTTGCAGGGTGCGCCGTTTCAAATCCCGTGGGGCTGCTTGGCTGCATCGAAAAAAATCCACCCGTGGTCATTGCGCTTTCGGCGGGCGTGGGCATTATCGCCTGTATTCTGCCGTATATCTTCTACACACTGGCGCTGCGCGAAATTCCGGCGGGAACGGCGTCTTCTCTGGGCATTCTGGAGCCGATGGCGGCAACTATTTTCAGTATCTTGATTTTCGGAGAAATCCTTTCCGTCTATTCTTTTCTGGGCATCGTCCTGATTTTAGGCTCTGTTTTTGTTCTCAGCAGGCAAAAACAGTAGGGAGAACATCCAAAACGGAGGAATAAATATGTTTACAACGAAAACCGAGGCACACCTTTTTTGCCTCATACTCGTCATTTTTCTGTATGTTTTTAAAGAAAAAACTTTTTTGAAGAGAAGCGCTCTTGACAGGATTACATATCTGTTCGTTTCGCTTGGAATTTTTCTTTCCATTCTGTACAACGCGTTTCAAGCCACCGTTTTTGCCATCTTCTTTGGCGTGAGCACCTTTTTGTCCGTTTTTTCTATGTGCGCGTATGCTTTCGGAAAACAGAATATAGAAAAATCGAACTTTAAAAGAGGCGTACATTTACTTATAGGCCTTGCTACCGGCGGTATGTCTTTCCATGTATGTCTGCAAGGTTCGGTGCTGGCTGTATATTTTCTGGTGCTCGCCATTCTCTTTGTGTTCTCGGTGGAACTTTATAATAAAGTACGAACCGACCGGCTGACGCAAATCTATAACCGCTACGGCCTCGATATGGAACTGAAGGAACAACTTGCACAGTACAGAAAGGAAAAGGACGATTCATTTTATATTATCTCGTGCGATGTTGATAGGTTTAAAGAAATCAATGACAAAAATGGGCATATGGTAGGCGATAGGGTGCTTCGGCGCATAGCCGGTGCGCTTGCAAAAGCTTGCTGGAAGTTTGATGCGGAGCCCTTCAGAATCGGCGGCGATGAGTTTATCATCATAACCGATAAATCGGACGAGGGACTTGCCGGCGCGGTAATCGAAGAAGTGAAGAATCAAATGCAGAAGGTACATTTCGGGAAGAACCTCACCGTTGCAATCAGCATGGGTTATATAAAGTATAATGGCGAAACGGATATAAATGCACTTTTAGAGTCTGTTGACAAGAAACTTTACGAAGCCAAAAGAAGCAGAAAATAAAGGGTGCCGGGCGGCATCAGATACTGTCGAAAGGGTGAGAAGGATGAAAAGAAGAATTTTAAGTTTAACCTTGGTATTCAGCATCTTTGTAACACTTTTGAGTTTTTTACCGATTATGGCGGCTACGGAGGCAAGAGGAGAGTGCGGAGAGAATCTCACATGGACATTAAATGATGCCGGTAGGCTTACAATACGCGGAGAAGGGAACATGACTAGCGCGCCGTGGCTGCCTTCCTACGCAGCGTCGATTACAGAGGTGAGGGTAGCAGCCGGCGTAACATCCATTCAAGGGGAGGCTTTCCGTGGTTGCCAAGCCCTGACGGAAGCTGATATCGCCGACAGCGTTCTATCTATAGGAGCAATGGCGTTTTTCAATTGTACTTCGCTGAAGTCTGTTCATTTGCCGGAAAGCATGCAGACAATTGGCGGGAATACATTCGGATACTGCTCGCAACTTGAAGAAATAAACATTCCCGATGGGGTAACGGTTATCGGTAGTGATATGTTTTTTAGATGCCTTAATCTAAAAACGGTAACGCTTCCGGCTACGATTGAAACAATCGAATTACGCGCATTTTATGCCTGCGAAAAGCTGGAAAGCCTTGAACTGAAGGAAGGCCTAAAATCCATTGGCGAGCAAGCCTTTGCCTTTACCTCTTTCACAAATCTCGTGATTCCCGAAAGCGTTACGAGTATTGATTCTTCGGCCTTTAACTACAATTTGGATTTAGTTTTAAATGTTTATGCAGGCAGTTATGCTTTAGAATATGCACAAAAAAATAACAAAGCGCATGTCATTATAGAGAGAGAAAAAACACCTGCCGAGAAACTTTGCGACCTTATCAATGCACAGATCGCAGATGCCGCAACGGTGAATGTAAAAAAACAGAGCGTGACGCTTTTGAAAGATGTCCGGCTGACGAAAACGCTTGAAATTCCGACAGGTGGGGTTGTTTCGTTAGATATTGGAGAATTCAATATTTATGGTGCGGATGACCTGAATGCCATAAATATTCCATATGAGGCCGCCATTAATGTGTATGGAACCGGAACCATCAAAGGCGGAAATGTTACTGAAAATGGTTATAATGGTGGGAATGGAATTTCAACTTCAGGTGTTTTGCTCATATATGGTCCAACCTGCATTGGCGGAGATGCCCTAGGGGGGGTTGGGTATGCAGGTGCGGGTGTGGAAACCTTCGGCGCTGCGCTAACTTACTTTGTGGAAGGCTTCATGCAGGCGGGCGAGGGGGAGTACCAAAAGCGCGTACACTTTGAAGAATTGAATTTTACCGTTGTGAAAGAGAGCGATGATGGAATAAACTATAGCGTTGTAGCTAATTCGCTCTTTAGCGATAAGAAATATTTAAAGGCGGTAAAAATTTCAAGCGATTTATCAGCCCCGGCAAAACTTGCCGCCTTAATGAACGAAATGCAGCCGGGGGCATGTAGTATTTTGGGAAATAAAGTTACACTGAACGAGAATTTCACCTGTCCGCGCACAATCTACATACCGACAGGAGAAGCGATTGTTTTGGATTTTAATGGATATACGGTCACAACATTTGGTTTTTTTGAGCCATTTGTAGTCCCCGAAGAAGCTGAAATCACTTTTAAAGGAAGAGGTGTGCTTACAAACAAAGAGAAACCTTCCGGACTGGTAGGCGTGGGACACGCGGCCGCCTTGATTTCAAATGACGGGATGCTTACCATTGATGGCATTACGGTTATCGGCGTTGATTTAAATGGCATATCAAATGATGGAGAGCTTATTGTAAATAGCGGCAGAATCAAGGGCTGCGATTCGGCCTCGGGTAAGGATGCAATTTACAATATGGGAACAATAACGGTACATGGCGGCGAAATCATAGGCGGGAATGCTACAGGCGAGGGCGGAGACGGTGGCGATGGCATTTCCGGAGGAACAAGCGGAATCCACATTGACGGCAATTATCCCATTAAGTTAAATGGCGGCATTCTGTGCGGGGGTAAAGGCCGCGGAGGGGGAGAAAACGGAAGGGCGATAAGTAAAGCGTTTAATGTAGGAGAAGACTGCGTTGGCTACGAGAGCGAGGACGGAACAAATTATTTATATTTTAAGAGCGCTAGTAGCGAGATGCAGTATGTGAAAATTGAGAAAAAGCCGGGCGGAAATACCATTATCGTGCAAAATGTAGTGCGCGAAGAAGGAAAAGTCAGTTTTGATTTATGCTTGCTGGCCGAAGAACAAATTGCCGGAACCATATATGCTGCTGTTTACGATGGGGAAAGATTGTCGCATATAAAACTGTATGAAGCTGAAGAAGAAATTCCCGTTGCGGTCGATTGTTTGAAAGGCCAAAGTATAAAAGTGTTTTGGTGGGGAGAGAATTTCCTGTCAAAAAGTTCTCCGGCAAGTGTGCAGATTCCATAACGAAAAGGGGAGAAAAGTGTGTCTAAGAAAAAAGAAAGAAATACAAAAGGAAAAATTATCAATGCAGCGTGGGATCTTTTTTATGAACAGGGGTATGAATATACTACAGTTGAGGAAATCATCGAGCGCTCCGAAACATCGAGAGGGTCTTTTTACCATTATTTTGAAGGAAAAGATGCGCTGCTTAGCTCTCTTTCATATATGTTTGACGAGAAATATGAAGAACTCAAAAACGAGCTGACAGAAGATATGCACAGCTTTGATAAGCTTTTGTTTTTGAATCGTGAACTTTTTCTGATGATTGAAAACAGTATTGCTCTTGATTTACTTGCAAAGCTCTATTCCTCGCAGCTTACTACAAAAGGCGAGCGCCATCTTCTGGACCATAACCGGATGTATTACAAACTTTTACGGGAGATTTTTTCTGCGGGACAGAAGAAGGGGGAAATTACAAGAGACTTATCCGTTAATGAACTCGTTCGCGTGTACGCGCTTTGCGAGCGCGCCTTTTTATACGACTGGTGCCTCAGCAACGGAGATTATTCCTTGACGAAATATGCGGGGCAGATGTTCCCTGTATTTTTGGAAAAATTTAAACTTTAATTTTATTTTATTTTTTGTCTTAGAATCAGTACGCATAAAAACACCCGTTTTTATCGCAAAAATAAAACAAATACAAGAATAAGATACAGAATGCGTTCTGTGTTGCATTCTAGTAAAAAGTGTGGTAGACTATCAAAAGTCGAAACAAAAAGAAAGAAGGTATCATATTATGACAAGTGCTCACATTATCATGCTGGTGAC
>JAZSDW010000038.1:0-3261 GCA_045531355.1 Clostridia bacterium
CTTCAAACCATACCCGCTTGCATCCTGCGAAAACGGGACAGCGCGCAAAAAGTTTAAGAGCGTGAAGGAGTTTACCGCATCCGACAGACTATCATACCGCATCGCAAGACGCGTTCCCACCATAGAGCCATCTTCAGGGAAGGCAGTACCCGCAGCAAGTTCATTTCCTGCGGCGTCCACCCGTGCCATCGAAATCCGTTCGCCAAGCTCAGGCATGCCGTACATGGCGGAATACATTTCAATGGTTTCAGGCGAAAAAGTTTCCATAAAATCATCCAGCTTAGAAAGGCCGGCAGCCTCAAAGGTGGATTTGTTTGCTAGCAGGGTGGATGTGACTTCCACACCGCCAGCCAGGCCAAAATCAAAGGTTGTATCTGCCTTGTAGCAACCGCTGAGCGTTGTAAGAAGCAACACTGCAGATAAAATACCAGCTATTTTTTTCATTGTATAATTCCTCCTTTTTGATAGGACAATTATATCAGTATTTTCTGCCCCATGCAAGCCTTTTTTGAATTTTCTTCCTACAATTTACAAATTGGACATGATTCGCAGATGTGCACCCGACCGGGGAAAACACGCATAACCGTTTCCAGCAGGTGCACATTCTGTAGGTTCTGTACGGCATGAAAGGTAATTTCCTCCGGCGCTAGTGTAATGAGCGTACTGAACAGGCGTTCTTCCTTTTCCAGAGTGCCATATTCTGCTTCCTCAAAAAGTGTCTGATAAGTTTCGGCGAGCGGTGTGCCACGATGGTCAAAAAGAAGGAAGGCGCCATCCGGCTTTGCAAGAACCTGCACCATCGCCTCGCGTTTGGGCTGGGAGGCAATAAAAAGCTTTAAAAGTGTGATGAATTCCGCATATTCCTTTTCAGCAAGAAATACATCGACAGCAGACTGCGCCGCCGATTTAAGTAAGGAACGGTATTCCTTTAAACGGAAACGGACAAATCCCTCGAGTGAAAGGCGATCTGTCTCTGTTAAAAAAGCATAAAGACGGTCCTCTATATAATGTGTGCGTTTGTCCGGCGGGATTTTTCCGACTGCAAGACTTGCCGAGCGCAGAACCTCTTGCCGTTCGGCGGGCAAAAAATGGGGGTGCGAGGCGTCGATAAAAGCCGAAAGACTTTTCCGTTCATAGTCATGGGTGATGATATCCGCAAGGGAAAAGGCCAAAAGTCGTTTGAGGCGCTGCATATCCTCGCCCCGTACGGCCGTAAAGGTAATGCCGCCCGAGGTGTTTTTGACCGCAACACCCCGTACACGGGGGATGCTTTCTTTTGGAAGGGTGGCGTCCAAAACCAACTGGTGTTGCAATATTTTCTCTCCTCTCCGGTTCTAAAAAGCCTACCGAAGTGGCAGAATTGAACCGATGTCTACGGGTATAGGAATGCTTCCTTCTTCTAATTTTATGCTCCTTTCTTGTAAAAAGGATAAAATTTCCCGATAGGAGGGGTGTGCCGCGAGCCTTCCGGTAACATAAAGCGTGTCGCGATCTGTTTTGCCGCCGGCACCACCCAGAAAACCATACGGGAAGCCGGCCAGTTCGACGCCGCCCGGTTGAATTTCCAAAACAGAAAATCCGGCTGCTTTGGCTGCGCGCGCAATGCCGTGGTCCGCAGTAATCAGAGAATCGGCATCCACGGGCAGAATGGAGCATTTGGCATATCCTTGCCGGATAGGGATAAGACGAATACCATTTTCGGTGAAGAAACGAAGAGCGACCGGATCCGTAATGTCCGGATTATGAAAGGCAACATTCCCAACTCTCGCTATATTATATGCGGCATCGAGGGGGTAGGGACTGTCCAAACGGGTTTTCCCGCAAAGAATTTCAAATCCGAAGGGAGAGAGCTTTTCTTTATAATAAGAAAAAACAGCCGGCGCGGCTAAAAGGAACGCGCCGCCGAGGTGGCAAAGCTGTAAATCGGCGTGCGTTTGCAGAGAGGGGGGCAGAGCATAAACCGGCGGCGGCGCGATGCAAAGAATGTCCCGAAGCGGCCGTGCGGATACGGCGAGCCGGACGCGACTTGTGGGAAGATTTGGCATTTCGATACATGATTTCTTTTCGTTCACGCTTTTTTCACGCCTTTCATAAAATGGTACTGTACCAGCCGCGGCTGTTTTATATATAAGGGGATGCCAAGAAAGTATTCTTGCATCCCCTTTTTTGAAATTATCTTTTATTATTTAGGATAAAGAAGCAAACGCATTTTGAGAAAGAGGTGCCCGCGCACCGCTTTGAAACGCATAGTAGCCGGCACAGGAAATCATAGCGCCGTTATCGGTGCAGAGAGAAAGTGGCGGCATGAAAAGCTGCATGCCAGATTTGGCGGCGGCATCGGAAAGACTCTGGCGCAGGCAGGCGTTGGCGGCTACACCGCCTGCTAGCGCAATTTTTTTATAGCCCCGTTCTTTCGCAGCTTTTATCGTGACATGGGTGAGAACTTCCACAATCGCCGCCTGAAAAGAAGCGGCAATATCCGCTTTTACAAGGGGTTCGCCTTTTTGCTCGGCGTTGTGCACATAATTGATAACGGCTGTTTTGACACCGCTAAAACTAAAGTCTAGCCCATGAATAGGACGGGGGAAGGGAATGCTTGCCTGCCCGCTCTCGGCGCATTTGCTTACGAGCGGACCGCCGGGATAGCCGAGCCCCAGCACGCGTGCAACTTTGTCAAACGCTTCGCCGGCAGCATCATCCATTGTGGCGCCGAGAACCTGGAACTGATTATAGTCCGTTACCTCTACAACATGGCTATGCCCGCCGGATGCCACAAGACACACAAACGGCGGCTGAAGCGCCGGATTTGCAATATAGTTGGCGGCAATATGTCCGTGCAGATGATTGACAGGCACCAGCGGTTTTCCGATGGAATAGGCAAAGCCTTTGGCGGCGGAGAGCCCCACTAAAAGCGCACCGATAAGCCCCGGACGCACCGTGACCGCCACACCATCAAGCTCGGAAGCTGAAATGCCGGCTTTTAAAAGTGCTTCTTCTATAACCTGCGTAACAGAAAGAATATGATTTCGGGAGGCGATTTCCGGAACGACGCCTCCGTATTTTTTATGAATATCCGCTTGGGAATATACAACATCACTTAAAACCTCCCGACCGTCACGCGTGACAGAAGCCGCCGTTTCATCGCAGGAGGATTCAATTCCTAATATATATGTCATTCTTTTCCTCTTTTCCGTTGTTTTCTATAGCATATCAAATATTTTCAAAAATTACAAGATATAAATTATTACATTTTTGTTTTTG
>JAZSDW010000049.1:0-25407 GCA_045531355.1 Clostridia bacterium
AAAAAATTTGTACTGGTATTCACCGCGTTTTTGTTCCTTCTTTGCGGCTGCGCCAAAACGGAACCGACATCTCCTGCCCCAACGGCGTCTGTCGAACCGACAGAGTCCGCCCCCACGGAGGCGCCCAACGATGAGGCTTTGACGCCTACGCCCATTCCTGCGGAAAGTCCAAAGCTTTCCACCGCGCACATTGACATTATAAAAAGCGGCGACTATTTTATGAAAGCAAAGCTTCGTGGTGAAGCGGGCATCAGTGAATTTTCCGTATCTGTAAGCGCACAAAGCACAGCGATGGAAACAGCCGCTGAAGGGATGCTTTATAATACGGTCATCAAAGACGGCATCACCTATATGATTGACCATCAAAATAAAATGATAATTACCAGTAGTGTAGATGTTGCTTCCTCTGCCAGCAACATGGCTGGTGAAAGCCTTTCTACAGAGGGCATTTCCTTCTTTGAAAACGGAACAGCCTCTTTTGACGGGACCGACCTCCCGTATGAAGCTTATAAAACACCTTCCGGCGGTATTATGCGTTTTTATTTCCGTGGCACCACCCTTGCCGGGATTGAAACGGAGGAAAGCGGAAAGGTGCTTTCGTATATCATTGAAGAGCTTTCGAGCGGACACAGAAAAGACATGCATGTCATCCCCGATGGGTATCCGCTTATTGACATGGCGGCCCTCGGCGGCTGATGACGCTGGATGCGCTTTTAAACATCCCAACCCCCTGAAAAGGAGAAAATATGGAATATAACGCCGAACAGAGAAGACAACAAATTTTAGAGCTGCTTAGTGAGAAAGGAAAAGTGCGTGTTACAGAGCTTGCACACCTTTTCCGGATTTCCGAGGTTACCATACGGATTGACCTTGCAGATTTAGAATCACGCGGCCTTCTCTCGCGTGTACATGGCGGCGCTGTGAGTTCCTATAAAAACTATTACAGTATGAACTTTAACCAGCGTTCCGGTACTAATGAAGCAGAAAAACGCGCGATTGCGGAATATGTTGCCAGCACAATCAAGGATAATGATACCATCATGATGAACGCCGGTACAACCACGCTTTTTGTTCTTCGCGCTCTAAATGCACGCCAGAATATTCACATTGTCACGAACTCGGTGGCCATTGCGCTGGAGGCTTCGGATAACCCAAATTTTAATGTTATGCTTTTGGGTGGGCTGGTAAACACAAAGTATCAGTTTACCTATGGCGATGATGCACTTCGCCAGCTTGGCACCTATCACGCAGATAAGCTCATTCTTTCTGTAGATGGGATTCATGGCCAAGACGGGCTGACCACCTATTATAATCAAGAAGCCGAAATTTGCCGGCTCATGATTCGCCAGGCCTCGAGCGTGCTGGTTACGGCTGACTATACTAAAATCGGCCGCACCGCGCTTTCTTCTATTGCCCCCATTGCGGTTGCCGATTGCCTGATTACCAACAACAAAGCAAACCGCGACGAACTGGAAATTATCCAAAACGAGGGTCTGCAAATCGTAACCGTATAAAAGAGGACAAAATGAACCTTTATCTTACCATTACCGGCCAAAAACATTATTTTGGAATGCTCCCCTTTACGCCAGGCGCTGTTTTTTCACTCTGCCCGGAAAAAAACAATCCATACGACGAGAATGCAATTGCTGTTGTGTCTCCTGTGTATGGGATTGTGGGCATGGTTGCACAATGTGAAGATACGCGTGCAGAAGGTACACTTTCCGCTTCCTGTCTTCACCCCTATCTCTCACAAAACACCGCCTGCGTTGTTCGCTTTATTGCCGGCGAATATATTCTTGCGGAGCTTTTTGAAAAGGAGGCAGAATAATGCCATTTCTCCCGATTTCTCCCGCAGAAATTCAGGAGCGTTACGGCGCAGAATATGATTTTCTTCTTATAAGTGCCGATGCGTATGTTGATCATTCTTCCTTTGGGGCAGCAATTATCTCGCGTGTACTGGAAGCGGAAGGCTTTCGTGTTGCTATTTTAGCGCGTCCGCGTTTTGATACCGAAGCAGATTTAAAAGCCTTTCCTCCCCCCAAACTTGCTGTTTTGATTTCTGCCGGAAATTTAGATTCAATGGTAGCAAATTATACGGCCGCCAAAAAACGACGGTCTACGGATTCTTATGCCCCCGGTGGCGTTTCCGGCGGAAGACCGGACAGATGCGCCATCGTATATGCCAATCTTGCACGGCGCGCCTTTGGCCGCGATTTACCTATTATTTTGGGTGGCATTGAGCCTAGTCTCCGTCGGTTTGCCCACTATGACTATTGGGATAACAAGGTGCGGCGAAGCATTTTGTTTGATAGCCGTGCCCCGCTCCTGATTTACGGGATGGGAGAGCGGCAAATCCGGGAAATCGCACATAGTCTTGCCGGCGGAATCCCCATTTCCGAAATTACATGGATTCCCGGTACCGCCTACATGACCGATACGCCTCCTTCTGCCGCTGTCTATCTTCCGGATTTCGAAATCATTAAAACAGATAAAAAGGCGTACGCCGAAGCCGCGCGTCTCCAATACATACATCAGGATCCAATAAACGGAAAAACACTAGTTCAAAAGCATGATAACCGCTATTTAGTGCAAAATCCGCCAGCCATGCCGCTTTCCAGCGAGGAGCTGGACGCTGTGTACGCACTTCCGTATATGCGCGCCGCCCACCCGGTATATAAAGAGCCCATTCCGGCACTTTCAGAAGTTTTGTTCAGCATCACCGCAAACCGCGGCTGCTTTGGAAGCTGCAATTTTTGTTCTCTTGCCTTTCACCAGGGCCGGATCGTGCAAAGCCGCAGTATTGATTCCGTAGTTGAGGAGGCACGCCTTTTGACAAAACATCCGGATTTTAAAGGGTATATCCACGATGTAGGCGGCCCAACAGCTAATTTTATGCAGCCTGCCTGCGATAAGCAGCTACAGCACGGGCTTTGCCAAAACAGACAATGTTTGTTCCCTGCCCCCTGCCCAAATCTTAAGGTTTCCCACGAAAAGTATCTGGAAATGCTCCGTGCATTACGAAAGCTTCCCGGCGTAAAAAAAGTTTTTATTCGCTCCGGGATTCGCTACGATTATCTGGAAAAAGATAAGAAAAGTGATTTTTTTGATACACTCTGTGCGCACCACATCAGCGGTCAGCTTCGAGTTGCTCCGGAGCACATCGCAAAGGATACGCTTTTCTGTATGGGAAAACCCCCCGCAAAAGTTTATGAAGCGTTTGCCGAGCGGTTTGCTCGCTATAATACGCGGCAATATTTGGTTCCATACTTTATGTCCAGTCATCCGGGATGTACGCTGGATGATGCCGCGGCGCTTGCCGCTTATATGCAAAAGCATCACATTCATCCGAAGCAGGTACAGGATTTTTATCCAACACCGGGCACACTTTCCACAGCTATGTTCTATAGTGGCATCCATCCGCTAACCGGAAAGCCTGTCTATGTCCCTCGCACGGAAAGCGAGAAAAATCTGCAGCGAATACTTTTGCAACTCTACAAACCCGAAAATCGAGAAGTGGCAAGAAAGGCACTAGTAAAACTTGGCCGCATAGATTTAATACAAAAAATTTTAGGAAATGAGGAGAAAAAACATGAAACTGATAAACGGCAAAGAAGTCGCAGCACGCATAAAGGAAACGCTGAAAACCGAGGTGGACAACCTCGTCATAAGCGGCATTAAGCCGGGGCTTGCCGTCATCATTGTTGGGGATGATCCCGCCTCGCGCGTTTATGTGAACAACAAAAAGAAAGCCTGCGCGGAGGTTGGTGTTTATTCAGAAGAATATGCTCTGCCCGCAGAAACTACCGAAGCAGAGCTTATTGCGCTCATCCAGTCCTTAAATGCCCGCGAAGATATTCACGGCATTTTATGCCAGCTTCCCTTGCCTTCCCACATCTGCGAGGAAACGGTTCTTTTAACCATAGACCCGAAAAAAGATGTGGACGCCTTCCATCCCGTAAATGTTGGAAAAATTATGATCGGCGACTATGATTTTCTCCCCTGCACGCCCGCTGGCGTCATGGAACTCATAAAAGAAAGCGGCATTTCCCCTGCGGGAAAGGAATGCGTTGTTATTGGCAGAAGTAACATCGTCGGCAAGCCGCAGGCTATGCTGCTTTTGCATGCACACGGTACTGTCACCATCTGCCATTCTCGCACAAAAAATCTTGCAGAGGTAACGCGGAGAGCCGATATTCTGGTTGCCGCAGTGGGCCGCGCAAAATTTGTAACGGCGGATATGGTAAAGGAAGGTGCGGTTGTAATTGATGTCGGCATGAACCGCGACGAAAACGGAAAACTCTGCGGCGATGTGGATTTTGAGAATGTAAAAGAAAAATGTGCCGCCATTACACCCGTGCCCGGTGGTGTGGGCCCTATGACGATTGCGATGCTCATGAAAAACGCCGTGAAAGCCGCGCAGCTCTAATGCTTTTTAATACAAAAATGGTTGTGGAATCCCCACAACCATTTTTTATTATATATACCTTCTGCACCACAGGCAAAGTTTTATTCCGGATAAGTTAACGCGGGCGGAGCTTCTAATACCGCGCGGAAGGCTCTTGCCGCCTCGCGGGCATCTGCAATGCTATGGAACCTGTAATTTCCGCATTCGACCTCCGTTGCCCCGAAAATTTCGCCGGAAAATTCCAAAATAGCTTCCAACACCTTCTGAATCTCCCGCCAGACCTTTTCGTGATCCGCATTCCGGACAAGAAGATAAAATCCGGTCATACATCCCATAGGTCCGAAATAGAGTACCGTAAGGTCCGTGTTTCGGATAAAGGTTGCAAAAAGATGTTCCAGCGTGTGCATACCCGCTCCGGAAAGCGTTTCGGCGTTTGGCCGGCAAAATCTTAAATCATAGGTTGTTACATCTCCATCTACGCGGGATATGTATAGCCCTGGCACAATTTTTGTGTGGTCCACTTTAAAACTTTCAATTTTTTCCATATAAACTCCTTTTTAAAAGCGGGCGCCTTCGCCCGCTTTTCATGTTTTCTCTTCATCCATAGTTTCGCCATCCCAGATAAAATCATTGTCATATTTATCCGGGCGGTGAACGATATCGGGGTCACATCTCTCGCCCAAAATATCCGGGCGGTACTCGGGTACACTGTGTGGGACACGGCCCACATGGAAAAAAAGATTGTTCCGCATAGGCGCACCTCCGTATAAAGTTTTGACTCACCATATAAAGTATACCATACTTTTTAAAAATATACAATACTTTTGGAAATTATTCTTGTTTTGTATTTGAGAGTGAAAAAACACTTGTATTTTCCCCTTTTCTATGCTATAATAAACTATTATAAGTGTATCCATAGAAAGGAAGGATCATTTTGTCTCTTTTGCAGAAAATTTTCGGGGATTACAGTACGCGCGAACTGAAGCGTATCCGCCCCCTTGTGGATAAAGTGTTAGCGCTGGAAGAAGTGTTTCGTGCGCTTTCCGATGAAGAACTGAAAGAAAAAACCAATACCTTTAAATCGCGCCTCCAAAACGGTGAAACAACGGATGATTTGCTTCCGGAAGCTTTCGCCACCGTGCGAGAAGCGGCAGATCGTGTGCTCGGCATGCGGCACTATCCGGTGCAGATTATAGGCGGCATCATTCTGCATCAAGGACGCATCGCTGAAATGCGCACCGGTGAAGGTAAAACGCTGGTTGCAACACTTCCGGCGTATTTAAATGCCCTTTCCGGCGAAGGGGTGCACATTGTTACTGTAAATGACTACCTTGCCAAGCGCGATAGCGAATGGATGGGGAAAATTTATAAATTTTTAGGGCTTTCCGTCGGCCTTGTCGTTCCACAGCTTGAACCTGAAGCGAAAAAAGCCGCTTACGCTTCCGACATCACTTATGGCACAAATAACGAAATGGGCTTTGATTATCTGCGTGATAATATGGTTATCAATAAAGAACAAATGGTGCAGCGCGGACATGCCTTTGCCATTGTCGACGAAGTGGACTCGATTTTAGTAGACGAAGCAAGGACGCCGCTCATTATCAGCGGAATTGGTGACCAATCGACGGACCTTTATGAAAAAGCCAACACCTTTGTGCGCAGTCTCCGTTGCAAGCGCATCATGGAAACCGATACAAAATCGCTGGAAGAAGATCCGGATGCAGATTATATCGTCGATGAAAAGGCAAAATCGGCGACGCTTACTGCGCGCGGCACACAGCGCGCCGAACAGTTTTTTGGCCTCGAAAACCTGGCTGACCCGGATAATATGACAATCTCTCATCACATCACCCAGGCTCTTCGTGCGCACGGCACGATGTTCCGGGATAAAGAGTATGTCGTAAAAGACGGAGAGGTTTTAATTGTAGATGAGTTTACCGGCCGCATCATGGTCGGTCGCCGGTATAGCGATGGACTGCATCAGGCCATTGAAGCAAAGGAAGGCGTAAAGGTTGAAAAAGAGAATAAAACACTCGCAACCATCACCTTTCAAAATTATTTCCGTCTTTACAAAAAGCTTTCCGGTATGACCGGCACGGCCAAAACAGAAGAGACGGAATTCCAGACAATTTATAAGCTGGATGTTGTAGAAATCCCCACGAACCGCACACTTGCCAGACAGGATCTTCCTGACCGCGTATATAAAAACGAAAAGGCGAAATTTGAAGCCGTTGTTAATCATATTGAAGCTTTGCATAAGACCGGACAGCCAGTTTTGGTGGGCACCATTACAATTGAAAACTCCGAAAAGCTTAGCGCCATGCTCCGCCGTCGAGGGATTCCGCATGAGGTTCTTAATGCCAAATATCATACGCGCGAAGCTCAGATTATTGCGCAGGCCGGCAAACGCGGCGCCGTCACAATTGCGACCAATATGGCGGGCCGCGGAACCGATATTATGCTTGGCGGTAACGCCGAATTTTTAGCAAAGAACGATATGGCAAAAATGGGCGTTGAAGATCGTCTTATCGGCGAGGCTACCGGCTTTGCGGAAACGACCGACGCAGATGTTTTAGAAGCGCGCCGGTTGTATCACGAGCTATATGCAAAACATAAAATCGTGGTGGATGCCGAACATGAAGAAGTTGTTCGTTTAGGCGGTCTCTTTATTCTGGGCACCGAACGGCACGAATCGCGGCGTATTGACAACCAGCTCCGCGGCAGAAGCGGTCGCCAGGGTGACCCGGGAACTTCCTGCTTCTACATCTCTTTGGAAGATGATTTGATGCGCCGGTTTGGCTCTGAACGCCTTGCTTCCATCGTGGATGCGCTTGGACTTCCGGATGATGAGCCGATTGAACACAATATGCTTTCTAAAGCCATTGAGAACGCCCAGCGGAAAGTAGAAGGTAATAACTTCCTGATTCGGCGGAATGTTCTGCAGTATGACGATGTGATGAATACACAGCGCGAAACAATTTATGCCCAGCGGCAGGAAGTTCTAAGCGGCTGCGATGTGCAGGATACCATCTCGCGAATGGTGGAAAATATTGTAAGCTCGATGCTGGATGTTTATATAGCAGCGGATGCAGATCCGGAGGAATGGAACTGGAACGGACTTTTAGAATTTTATGGTTCCATCTTTGCACCAATTGTCTTTTCTGACGAAGCAAAGCAAACAATCGAGCGCGATGCCCTTTATGATGCGCTTTTAAAACAGGCAAAAACACTGTATGCCGCAAAGGAAGCACAAATCGGTACGGAAGCCATGCGTGAACTTGAACGCGTTGTTCTGCTCCGTGCGGTGGATACGCGTTGGATGGCTCATATTGATGATATGGATCAGCTTCGGCAAAGCGTGGCGCTTCGTGCTTATGGTCAGCACGATCCGATTGTAGAATATAAAACAATTGGCTATGATATGTTTGAAGAAATGATTCAGAATATCCGCGAGGATACCGTAAAGGTTGTTCTGCACGCAAGCCTTACAAATCCACCAAAGCGTCGCGAGGTAGCGCCGCAAGCAGCACCCGTTAGCGGTGCGAGTGAACCAGGTTCGCGCACGGTAAAAAAAGACGCGAAAATCGGACGAAATGATCCTTGTCCATGTGGCAGCGGTAAAAAATATAAGAAATGCTGCGGACAATAAGCTGAAAGGAACTTGAAACTATGCTCGAATACGAACAGTATCGACTGGACCTCACTGCAATGGAAAGCGAAATCACGGACCTATATGAAGCACTGGGCATTTCCCGTGACCAGGAAACCGTTTCTGCTCTCGAGGCGCAATCTGCAGCGCCCGGCTTCTATGATGATATGGAAGCCTCGCAGAAAATTCTGCAGAAAATCAAAAATCTGAATACTAAAATTACTTCGTTTGAAAATTTAAAATCCGGCTGGGAGGATGCGCTGACCTTAGTAGAGCTTGCCATTAGCGAAGAAGATGACTCCCTGCTTGAAGAAATCAGCTCATCATACGCTTCTCTTCGCGAAGCCCTGGATACAATGCGACTTGATGCGCTTTTGAGCGGCCCCTATGATAAGAATAACGCTATTTTAACGCTGCACGCGGGAGCCGGCGGCACAGAAGCGCAGGACTGGGCCGAGATGCTTTTGCGCATGTATCAGCGTTTTGCCGAACGCCGCGGCTTTTCTGTTCAGGTTCTGGATTTTCTTGCCGGTGATGAAGCCGGCGTCAAAAGCGCAACGATCTTAATTGAAGGTTTGAATGCGTATGGATATTTGAAATGTGAAAAAGGCGTGCACCGTCTCGTTCGCATTTCGCCTTTTGATGCTTCCGGTAGGCGGCACACCTCTTTTGCCTCGCTGGAAGTTATGCCAGAAATTGATGACGATATTGATGTGCAAATTAATCCTGAAGATATCCGTGTGGATACTTACCGTTCCAGTGGCGCGGGTGGCCAGCATGTTAATAAGACGGACTCTGCAATTCGTATTACGCATATCCCTTCTGGCGTTGTGGTTGCCTGTCAGAACGAACGCTCGCAGCATCAAAACCGCGAGACAGCAATGAAAATGCTAAAATCAAAGCTTCTGGAAATCGCCGAGCGTGAACAGAAAGAAAAAATTGAGGATATTAAAGGTGTCCAAAAGGAAATTGCCTGGGGTAGCCAGATTCGTTCGTATGTTTTTCATCCTTATAGCATGGCAAAGGATCACCGCACAAACTATGAAATGGGTAACATCACGGCTGTAATGGATGGTGATATTGACGGTTTCATCAATGCGTATCTGAAAGCTGCCAATCTCGGTGAACTGAATTTAAAATAAAGGGATACACCCCTTTACATAATAAAAATTTTAGGAGGTCATTTTATGAAAAACAAATTCCTGGCACTCACCCTTGTAGCACTTCTTATACTCCCTATGTCTATTGAGGCTGCAGAGATCTCTCCCACCTTCCCTAAACTTTATGAATCAACCGGCATCACCCTGGACTATGCCGCGCCAATTAACCGCGCTACATTTTCGATGCTGACCTTTGAGTCATTCCGCATCCGCAATGCCGGCTCCTTCCCAAATATGGAAGCTAAAAATATCTTCTCGGATTTAAGCGGGACACCGGAGGATGTTTTTGTTGTAATGCTCTATGGCCTTGGTGTTGTAAACGGCGTTGGGAATGATACCTTTGCACCGCGTCGCGCAATCACGCGCGAGGAAGCCGCTACAATGCTTACCCGCGCGCTTCTTTGTCAAAATCCAAACCTTATTTCGGAAGTGCAGACAGCAAGCCTCGAAGGCTTTTCAGATGCCGATTCTGTCAGCAATTGGGCGAAGGAAAGCGTTGCATATCTGTATGCCAAAAACATCTTCCCCCTGAAAAATAATATGCTGGCACCAAAAGATACCCTCTCAACGGAAGAGGCAATGGTTCTCTGTACCGCCTTTATTGGCCTTTAAGAAAACAAAGTAAGACGGCCACACAATTTTGTGTGGCCGTCTTTTATTATACTTTTATTCAAACCGCATGCTGGCAAAATATTCCGGCCTGTGGAAATCAGGTTGTGGTGTTTCCACAGGGTTCCAAGCTCCATAATGTGTCCATTTTGTTTCGTCGCCGCACTTATATAAGTTTGCACGAAGGCCGTCCTTAACAAAATCAATCTCGCCATAATATTTTTTAAGGAAGGAGAACGGAATCTGATAGGAAACTGTCCAGCACTTTCCGTCATAGCTTTCAATATCCTTTGTAGAAGCGACAATCTGCATTGTTTCTTCCTCTACCGGAATATCCCGCCGGTCATGTCTGTCACTCCCGATTCCGATAAGCATGTATCCGAGAATATTCGTTTCGATATTGATAAAAAGGGGCGAAGATGTCGGCCGGAAAAAGAACTCTACGCAACTATCTCTGCAAACTGGACCTCCATGGGCGCAATATTGAGCCCGTACCTCTTCTTCGTAAGCCCAGAACTTCACATAAATTGCATTTTCATCGTAGCAGATACCAGCATAGACTCTGGGTTCATACCCGTTGTTCAACCACAGATAGTTTTCGATTTCTACTTTGGGAATCTGCTCCCAGTCCACCGCATTTCCCTTGACTTTCTGAATCATATATTCTTTCATGCGTTTCTATCCTTTCAAGCCTTATCCCCATTAAAATAATTGCGAATCTTGTCTGCAAACTTCTGTTTGTTCTTATAATTCTTCATACCGGTTGCTTCCGCAAACTGCTTGAGAATTTCCTTTTGCGGAGCCGTAAGATTTCTGGGAATCTCTATCTGTACATACACAAGCTGGTCTCCCCGCCCGCGTCCGTTTATATGCGGGATACCTTTTTCACGCAAACGGAAAACGGCACCACTTTGTGTGCCCTCCGGTACGGTGTAGCGCACCTTCCCGTCCAGCGTTGGCACTTCCATTTCAGCACCAAGTGAAGCTTCGGCGAATGTAATGGGCATGTGACAAATAACATCATCCCCTCGCCGTGTGAAAATTGGGTGCTCTTTTACATGAATTTGCAAAATGATGTCCCCCGCCGGGCCGCCGCGCTTTCCATGATCGCCCTCACCACGGATAGAAATCGCTTGCCCGTCTGCAATACCGGCAGGAATTTTAACATGAATCGTTCTGTCGCGGCGCACTTGTCCATACCCTTGACAAGCTGCACAAGGCTCTTTGATAATCTGCCCGGTTCCCCGGCAGGTATCGCAGGTTCTCGCCGTACTCATAAAGCCCATGCTCATCCGCACCTGGCCAGTTCCGCGGCAAGTGGGACAAGTTTCCGGTGTTGTTCCTTTTTTTGCACCGGAACCATGGCACGCATCGCATCCCTCCATGCGAATCACACGGATGGTCTTTTCGGTACCAAAGGCTGCTTCCTCAAAGGTGACAGTGACACTCTGCTGCAGGGTTCTTCCCTTTTCGGCACGATTTTGTCTGGCTCGTCCGCCCCCAAAGCCGCCGCCGAAAATGCTGCCTAAAATATCCTCCATGTCAATGCCGCCAAATCCGCTAAATCCGCCTGCACCATAGCCAGCACCGCCCGCGGACGGGTCTACCCCTGCGTGTCCGAACTGGTCATAGCGGCTTCTCTTTTCCGGATCGCTCAAAATTTCATATGCCTCATTTACTTCTTTAAATTTGCCTTCTGCCTCCGGATTGTCTTTATTGAGGTCCGGGTGGTATTTTTTTGCCATGCGCCGGAATGCCTTTTTAAGTTCGTCCTCACTGGCACCCTTTTCGACGCCCAGCACCTCGTAATAATCTCTTTTTGCCATTACTCTCTCCTACGCCTTTAAGGGGCCGCAAAAGCGGCCCCTAAGTCTTTATTGATTCTCGTCGTCTACAACCTTGTAGTCCGCATCGTATACATTCTCGCCGTTTGCCTGTCCTTCTCCGGCAGCACCTGCATCTGCGCCCGGTGCACCGGCAGGATTGGCGTTTTGATATAGTTTCGCCGAAATTTCATAGAATTTCTGGTTCAGAGCCTCTGTGGCCGCTTTAATAGCAGCAGTGTCCGTTCCCTTCAAAGCCTCCTTCAGACTGTCTACGAGCGGCTGTACCGCATTTTTGTCCTCTTCGGAAAGCTTGTCGCCGAGGTCAGCCATTGTTTTTTCTGTCTGATATACAAGCTGATCTCCAGCATTACGGATATCAATTTCTTCCTTCTTCTTCTTATCTTCCTCTGCATATTTTTCGGCTTCTTTTACCGCCTTCTCAATTTCATCGTCCGAAAGATTGCCGGAAGCTGTAATCGTGATATCTTGAACATTCCCGGTTCCCATATCCTTTGCCGATACATGCACGATACCATTGGCATCAATGTCAAAGGTAACCTCAATTTGCGGTACACCGCGCGGCGCTGCCGGAATGTTATCAAGCGAGAAACGCCCCAGCGTTTTGTTATATGCCGCCATTTCTCTTTCGCCTTGCAGAACATGGATTTCTACGCTTGTCTGTCCATCTGCAGCGGTCGAGAAAATCTGACTCTTCTTCGTCGGAATCGTTGTGTTTCTTTCAATCAACTTTGTGAATACACCGCCCAGCGTCTCAAGGCCAAGCGAAAGCGGCGTTACATCCAGGAGAACCAAGTCCTGCACATCCCCGGCCAGAACACCGGCCTGAATCGCAGCACCCACAGCAACGCACTCATCCGGATTTATACCCTTATGCGGCTCTTTCCCGGTCAAAGCCTTTACAGCCTCGTAAACGGCCGGAATACGGCTAGAACCGCCAACGAGCAGCACCTTGTCTACCTGGCTACCGGTAAGTCCTGCCTGCTGCAGTGCGTCACGGGACGGCCCCATCGTTTTTTCCACGAGGTCAGCCGTAATCTCATTGAACTTTGCCCGCGTCAGCGTCATGTCGAGATGTTTCGGACCCGAGCCGTCTGCCGTAATAAATGGCAGGTTAATGTTGGAGGTTGTAACGCCCGAAAGCTCTATCTTGGCCTTTTCAGCTGCCTCTTTCAGACGCTGCATAGCCATCTTATCGCTCTTTAAATCGATTCCCTGCTCCTTTTTAAATTCGGCACAGATGTACTCAATAATTCTTTCGTCAAAGTCATCTCCACCGAGCCGGTTATTCCCGCAAGTCGCCAGAACTTCAAAAACACCGTCCCCAATTTCCAAAATGGAAACATCGAAGGTACCGCCGCCAAGGTCGTACACCATAATCTTCTGGTCAGTATCCTTATCCATACCATATGCAAGTGCGGCGGCTGTGGGCTCGTTGATAATGCGAAGTACCTCAAGGCCTGCAATTCTGCCGGCATCCTTCGTCGCCTGCCGCTGGGCATCCGAGAAATACGCAGGTACCGTAATAACTGCCTGCGACACACTCTCGCCGATATAGCTTTCCGCATCCGCCTTCAGCTTCTGCAGAACCATGGCAGAAATTTCCTGCGGCGTATACTGTTTGTCGTCAATTTGCACTTTTTTATCCGTGCCCATGTCTCTTTTAATGGAAATAATGGTGCGCTCCGGATTGGTAATAGCCTGCCGCTTTGCGACCTGACCAACAAGGCGTTCGTTATCTTTCGTAAACGCAACAACAGACGGCGTAGTTCTCGCGCCTTCTGCATTTGCGATAACGACCGCCTCGCCGCCTTCCATAACTGCGACACAGGAGTTTGTTGTTCCTAAGTCAATTCCAATAATCTTTGCCATAATTTTATTCCTTCTTTCTCTTAATTTGCTACTTTAACCATACTGAAGCGTAGTACCTTACCACCCATGGTATAACCTTTCTGGAATTGCTCCACCACGGTCGCTTCGTCTACACTTTCATCCTCCACATGCATAACTGCATTATGCACATTAGGGTCGAACTTTTCACCAACCGCCGGAATTTCTTCGACCGAAAGTGCCTTTAAAATATCAAAAAGCTGCTTTACCACCTTCTCAAGCCCCTGCCGGAGCGGGCTATCCTCAGCTTCGGTCTGCATCGCTTCCATAAAGCGTTCCAAATTATCCACAAGCGGTAAAAATTCCAAAACGCAATCGGCTCTGCCATCCGAAAACAAGGATTCCTTCTCCTTTGCGGTACGCTTTCTGAAATTATCAAACTCAGCCGTAAGTCGAAGTAGCTTGTCCTTATATTCTGCCACCTCGTCTTTTTCGACCTGCTCTGTTTCCGGAAGCTCTGCTTCTACCTTCTTTTCGTCTTCACACATTTTCCCTTAACTCTCCTTTTCCGAAATCAGCTTCTGAATCATATCGGTCATTGCCAAAAGTGACGCTGCCGCCTCCGCATAGTGCATCCGCGTCGGCCCAATAATACCAAGGCCTCCACGGCGCCCACTCCCGGTATGATACTGCGAAATCAGTACGCTGCAGTCCTGCAGTTCTTCATAGGCATTCTCGTCCCCGATCATGATGCGCAAGCTGCCGCCATCCTCCATCTGGGATAAAACGCTGAAAATTCTGTCCCGACTATCCATAAAGCGAATGAGACGCCGTGCTTTTTCTAAATTTCTATACTCCGGATGGTTTAGAATATTTACGACGCCGCCTGTATACACCCGACGCGGCATATCCAAAAACGAATCGGATGCAAACACCGTATAATTGGTAAAACGGGAAATGAAATCGGAAGCCTTTTCGATTACATCGTCAGCCTCTGCAAGTTGCGATAAAAAAGCCCGCCGTAGCTTGGCGCCAGGAAATGCCGCCGTTTTTTCAGGCATCATGGAATCGACATAGAAACGATAACCGCGACCGGAGGGAATTCTTCCGGCGGAGGTATGCGGCTTATCCAGATACCCAAGCTCCTCTAAATCTGCCATTTCATTTCGAACGGTAGCAGAAGAGCAACCGGCATTATATTTATTGACAATCGTTACGCTACTGACCGGCTCTGCAGTTTCAACATACTCGCTGACAATTGCATTTAGTATCAGCTTTTTTCTTTCGCTTAGCTCCATATCATCACTTCTTATAAAAAATTAGCACTCACCCCCTACGAGTGCTAATATTAAGATACCACTTTCTAGTAAAATTGTCAAGAGATATTCTTAATTTTTTAAAAAATTCTTCTTTCCATGTCATTATATTGTAATTTTTCGCATAGACCCCTTGACAGAAGGATGCTTTTTCGAGTAAAATAATATGGTATATTAATGTAGTTTGCCAAAAGGCGCACTGCACGATTGAAGGAAGGTTTTTTATGGCTATCAAAGCACCACGCGGAACTGCAGACATTCTGCCCCAGGACGCGCCCTTATGGCGTTTTGTTGAGAAAACAGCGGCAGATACGGCCCGCACATTTGGATACGAAGAAATACGGACGCCCGTTTTTGAACATACAGAACTTTTTCAGCGCGGCGTTGGTGATACAACGGATGTTGTGCAAAAAGAAATGTATACCTTTTTAGATAAAGGCGAAAGAAGTATTACGCTGCGTCCGGAGGGCACAGCCTCAGCTGCACGCGCCTATATTGAACATTCAATGCAGGCACTTCCCCAGCCGGTGAAGCTTTACTATGCTTGCTCCTGCTACCGGTATGAAAAGCCGCAAGCCGGAAGACTTCGCGAGTTTCATCAGTTTGGAATTGAAGCCTTTGGCAGTTCGGAACCGAGTCTGGATGCTGAAATCATCGCGCTGGCATCTACGATTTTTAAGAACCTCGGCGTAAAAGGTCTTATGCTGAATCTCAACAGTATCGGTTGCCCCCAGTGCCGAAAAAAATATAATGAAGCGCTGACGGCATACCTGGCGGCACACCGCAGCACACTTTGCGAAACTTGTAACGACCGCCTTTCTAAAAATCCGATGCGCGTTCTGGACTGCAAAAGCCCGATATGCAAGGAAGTTGCAAAGGACGCACCGGTTATTCTAGATTATATCTGTGACGATTGCCGTTCTCATTTCGATACAGTGCAGACCTATCTTCGCGCGATGAACATTCCGTTTTCAATCGACCCCACGATCGTTCGCGGGCTCGATTATTATACGCGTACTGTTTTTGAGTTTGTGTCCACGGAAATTGGTGCGCAAGGCACCGTTTGTGGCGGCGGCCGTTATGACGGGCTGCTCGCAGAGCTCGGTAGCGTTCCAACGCCTGGTATGGGCTTTGCTATGGGTATCGAACGCATTCTTCTCGTTCTAAAAGCACAAGGTTGTCAAAAGGGTTCTCCGTCTGTCCCCCGTCTTTTCATCGCCTCAATCGGGCAAACGGATGCAGCGCTTTCACTTTCGCAAAAACTGCGTGAAGCCGGCGTGCATGTACTTTGTGATGTTGCCGGAAAAAGCCTTAAGGCGCAGATGAAAAACGCCGACCGCGAAGGCGCTGCCTTCTCTCTTGTCTTAGGCGAAGACGAGGTAGCAAGCGGTACTGCACAACTAAAGAATATGGAAACTGGCGAAAAGGTGGATGTAAATCTTGCAGATATTCCATCCCTCGTCGCTTTAATCTAAGGAGGAAGCAATATGAAATTCAAAAGAACACATCGCTGCGCAGAACTTTCTGCTGCACAGGTCGGTGAGTCCGTCGCCTTGATGGGCTGGGTGCAGAAAGTGCGCGATCTCGGGCATTTGCTTTTTGTTGATCTTCGTGACAGAAGCGGAATTGTCCAGCTCGTTATGAATGCGGACGATGCCGAAATCTATAAGACCGGGCAGGAATTACATCTGGAATATGTAATTGAAGTTATGGGAACCGTTTCTCCTCGTGCAGAAGGCATGACAAATGCAGCCATGAAAACGGGCGAAATCGAAATTTCCGTTTCTGATTTGCACATTTTATCTGCCGCAGAAACGCCTCCCTTTGTTGTGTCGGATCAGACAAAGGTCAATGACGAACTGCGTCTTAAATATCGCTATCTCGATTTGCGTCGGCCAAGTGTTATGCAACCTTTAGAGGTGCGCCATAAAGTTTCATTTTTAACCCGTCAGTATTTTGCGGAAAACGGGTTCTGGGAGATCGAGACTCCTATGCTGACAAAAAGTACGCCGGAAGGCGCGCGCGATTATCTGGTCCCCAGCCGCGTGCATCCCGGAAGTTTTTATGCGCTCCCGCAATCTCCGCAGCAGTACAAGCAGCTTCTTATGGTTTCCGGCATGGATCGGTATTTCCAGATTGTAAAATGTTTTCGTGACGAAGATTTGCGTGCGGACCGTCAGCCGGAATTTACGCAAATTGACCTTGAGATGTCCTTTGTGGATGTAGACGATGTTATCGCTGTGAATGAAGGATATATCGCCCGCCTCATGAAGGAAATCCGCGGCGTGGATATCCCCTTGCCACTTCCCCGTCTTCCGTACAGCGAAGCGCTTCGCCGCTTCGGCTCAGACAAGCCGGATACACGCTTTGGTATGGAACTTTGTGACCTTACCGATGTTGTTCGCAGTTGTGGTTTTTCTGTTTTTGCGTCTGCAATCGAAGCCGGCGGCAGTGTTCGCGCCATTACTGTAAAAGGCGGTGCCGCCTTCTCTCGTAAGGAAATTGATGCACTTGGCGAGTTTGTAAAAACCTACCGTGCAAAAGGCCTTGCGTGGATAAGCCTCGGCGAAACCATAAAGAGTCCGATTGCCAAATTTTTCTCTGAGGAAGAACTTTCTGCGATTATCACTGCAGCCGCGGCCGAATCCGGAGACCTAGTCTTAATCGTAGCCGATAAAAACAGCGTGGTGTTTGACGCGCTTGGAAACCTTCGCGTTCACATTGCTAAAAAGCTGGAACTTTTAGACGATACAAAGTGGAATTTCCTTTGGGTCACCGATTTCCCGCTTTTAGAGTATAACGAAGAAGAAGGCCGCTATACAGCCATGCACCACCCCTTCACTTGTCCCAGAGACGAAGATGAAGCCCTTTTGGAGACAGCGCCGGAAAAGGTGCTCGCAAAAGCTTATGATATTGTTTTGAATGGTGTTGAGGTCGGCGGTGGCAGTATCCGGATTCATCAGAGTGACCTGCAGGCCAAAATGTTCCGCGCCATCGGTATGTCCCAGGAAGAAGCCAGCGAACGCTTCGGTCACCTTCTGGAAGCCTTCCGGTATGGAACACCCCCTCACGGCGGTCTTGCGTATGGGCTCGACAGACTTGTAATGCTTCTTTGCGGTTGCAGTTCTATCCGGGATGTTATTGCGTTCCCCAAGGTGCAAAATGCCTCTGAACTTATGACTGCAGCGCCCTCGCCTGTAGACGCAAAGCAGCTCGATGAGCTTTGCATTATTATTAATCAGGCAAACGAATAATCTTATGGGACGACTGCGTCGTCCCTTCCCTTTTGAAAGGAGACCGGCTATGATTCAAGTATCCCACCTTTCCAAGCATTATGGAAATTTTCGTGCCGTAGATGACATCAGTTTTTCGATTTCGCCCGGTGAAATTGTTGGATTTTTGGGGCCAAACGGCGCTGGAAAATCGACAACTATGAATATGCTCACTGGTTATATTTCCTCTACCTGCGGTAAAATTCTGATTCACGGCCATGATATTGTGGAAAACGCAATGGAAGCCAAAAAAAATATTGGATACCTTCCCGAGCTTCCGCCTCTATATCTGGACATGACGCTGGATGAATACTTAAACTTTGTTTATGAACTTAAGGGTGTCACACTTCCGAGAAAAAAGCATCTGGAAGAAATTAAGTCCCTTACCTCGCTCGCCCATGTCGGCGGGCGTCTGCTCCGGAACCTTTCAAAGGGCTACCGCCAGCGTGCCGGCCTTGCGCAAGCACTTGTTGGCGATCCGCCGGTTCTCATTCTGGACGAGCCTACCATCGGTCTCGACCCGAAGCAGATTATCGAATTCAGAAATGTCATTACGGGGCTTGGAAAAACAACGATAATCAGCACGCACATTCTTTCCGAAGCAAGTGCCATGTGTTCCCGCATGCTCATTATAAACCGTGGCAAACTGATTGCAACGGGAAGCAGCGAAGAGATGGCCGGCAAAAACGAATTCCGCTATACCGTAGAAGTTGGCGCACCATTTACAAAAGCAAAACCGATTTTTGATGCTCTTCCAGGCGTTCGCGTTTGTCTTACAGAGGAAACTACAGACACGGCCATTCTTTCTCTGGACTGCGATGAGGATATCCGGCCGCTCCTTTGCCGCCGTCTTTTTGAAGAAAACATTCCTATTTTACTTCTGAAAAAATCTGTGCCAACGCTGGAAGAAATCTTTTTAAAAACTGTTTCCGGAGAGGAGCCCAAACTATGAAAGCCATATTTTTAAGAGAATTCCGAGCATATTTTCAAACACCGGTCGGTTATATCTTCATCGGTATGTTTCTGGCAATTTCGGGCTATTTCTTCGCCGTTGCAAATCTTTTGCCGAAAACGCCGGATCTCGGCTCTGTCCTTTCCAACATGCTCATGATGTTCCTGTTTTTAGTCCCCGTTCTTACGATGCGTCTTTTAAGTGAAGAGAGAAACAGCCGCACGGATCAGCTCCTTCTAACCGCGCCGGTTTCCGTTCGGGATGTGGTTTTGGGGAAATTTGCGGCGGCCGCCAGCATTTATCTTCTCACCCTCGGCATAACGCTTCTCTATCTTTTGGTGTTAGGGATTCATGGACAGCCTGCATACGCGAAAATCTTTTGCAACTATCTGGGCTTTGTTCTAATTGGATTCTCTTTCATTTCGGTCGGCCTTTTTGTGTCCTCCCTGACACAAAGTCAGGCCTCTGCGGCAATTGCCACCTTTACGGTGCTTCTCCTCTTATATGCACTGGAGTGGTCGCGCGGCGTTGTGCACAATTCCTTATTTACAGCAATCTTAAACTGTCTCAGCATCACAAAATGGTACGCCGAATTTGAGCTCGGCGTGTTAAGCATCCCTGCTATCGTATACTATATAAGTTTTACAGCCGTTTTCCTTCTCTGCACCATCCATGCAGTAGACAGACGGCGCTGGAATTAGGAGGAGGAGCAAATGAAACCTTTAAACCAAAAAACGAAACGCACACTTTCTGCCACCGCCTTGCTTTCCGTCTCCATTCTTGCAATTCTCCTTTTAAATCTTGTGGTTGGCGCTGCAGCAGATAAGTTCCCGCTCCGCTTTGATTTGACGGAAAATAAGCTCTATGCCCTGACTGAGGAAACCAAAGCCCTGCTTTCCTCGCTGGAAGAAGATGTTTCCCTCTATTATTTTGCTTCTCCCGGCCAGGAAAACGCGCAGATCACGCAAACGCTCGATATGTATCGAACAGCTTCTCCAAAGCTTAACATTATAAAGAATGACCCGAACACAGATCCAATCTCTACGCGCCGTTTTACGGATAAAGGCATCAGCATTTCACAAAATACGCTTGTCCTTGAGAAGGGCGCCCGCTATAAAGCAATTCAGCCGACGGAAATTTACGATGACTATAATACGCAATCCGGCGGAACTTATCAGAATGCTTTTTTTGGTCTGGAACAAAAAATAACACGGGCAATTGCCTATGTTTCTTCCAATGAAACCAAGGAAGTTTGCTTCACCGTCGGGCATAACGAAGCCGATTATTCGCCTGTGCTTCGCGTGCTCCAGGATGAAAATATTGAAACCTATCAAATTGACCTGAAGACCGAAACCATTCCCGACGAAATTGCATCCCTGTATATCTTGTCACCTACAGCGGATTTTACCGAGGACGAAATTCTCCGGCTGGATGCCTTTCTGTCAAAGGGGCGCGGGGCGCATATCTGCTTTGATGCCCGCAAAAATTCCTTGCCGCGTCTTGAGAAATATTTGCAGGAATTCTGGGGTGTTACCTTGTATCCGGATTTAGTGTTTGAAGGCGATTCTTCCCGAACGCTGAATTACCCGTATATGTTCCTCCCTGATTTTGGTACACACACCATTACCGAGAACATCCGCTCCGGAAATCAGGGCGTTGTCTATATGTATACGCGGAGTCTGGAACTTTCCGATGCCGAAGGCGTTGTTGACGCGGTTCCCCTTGTTACAACGACGAAAAACGCATTCTCCGTCCATGGCACAGACCGAAATCACGAAGGCAACCTTCGCGAAGGTGTTTTGCCTCTTTCCGCTGCACTCACAAAAAAATCGATGGATGGAAAAATCGAATCTCGCATGGTGGTTTCCGGTTCCTATCAGATTTATGATGCCGCTTTTCTGGAAGAGGGTGCACTTGACAACCGGTCTCTTCTGTACGAAACAACCAATTTTATAAACAAAAATGATGCAAATGCCATATCCATTTCCCCAAAAAGCCTTCTGCTTCGCACCGTCTTGATTAGCGACGGCCTGACGCGCTTTTATATTTTCTTCATTTGCATTCTGCCGCCGCTCGTTCTGTTTGTTCTTTGCTTTATCACCTACAGAAGGAGGCGGCATCTGTGAAAAATTGGAAAACTATTTTAATTTTTATTCTGATCTTTGCGCTTTTAGGTAGTGCCTATTTCTTTCTGGAGCACTACACCCCGCCCCAGACTACGCCAACGCTAACGGCCGCACCGCAGATTCCCATCCTGTCTCTGGATGGAAACCGCGTCTGCGAAATCCAGGTGGAAAATGCCACCGGCTCCTTCGCTTTTTTGCGAAGCGAAAACGGCTGGTCCGTTAAGGATAATCCCTTTGCTCTTCTGCATAATGACCGCGTAGAAACCTTATCCTTTTCGGCCACTACATTATCTGCCGTTTCCCAAATCACTGCAGAAGCCGAGAATTTAAGCGAATTTGGCCTTGAAAAACCACAAGCAACGATTTCGCTCTCTTTAGCGGACGCCGCACCCACTATCTTCTATATTGGAAATCAAACGCCAACCGGAGACGGGTACTATGCTTGTCTTGCAGATAATCGCACCGTGTATGAGCTCTCCAGCACAACGGCAAGTCCGTTCTTAAGTCCGCTGCGCGCCTTTCGTGTGATGGAAATTTCTTCTTTTAGTCCTGCAGACCTCTGCTCAGTTACCATTCAGAAGAACGGATCCGTTTTTAAAATTTCGCGTGCAGAAATACCGGAAAATTCACAGCCCGGGGCTGTGTCTACTTGGCGCATAGAAAGTCCTATCAAGCGTGATGCAGATGATAAGCTCGTGCAAGAGCTTCTCTTGCAGCCACTTTCATCTCTTGTTGCGGCAGATGTTGCCGCTGATGCGCCGGAATCTCTCTCCCCATTTGGATTCAGCGGAGACACGGTCACGATTTCTACCAAAACGGAAACACTTCGCTTTTCGGTCGGAAATTCGGCCGATGCATGGTATATCCTCCCTGACGGCACGAAAACCGTTTATTTTATGGGAACCACATCGCTTCCCTTTATGACGGTCACACCCTTTGATGTCCTAGAAAAAATGACAAACCTTATCTCGCTCGATACAATAGAGGCAATTGACATTTCTTTCCCCGGCACTTCCGTTTCTATGAAAATTTCTCGCTTTGGCTCGGAGATGCAATTTTATGTCAATGACGCTTTGGCAAATGAAGACACCTTTAAGTCGATGTATATTGAAATTGCAGCGCTTTCCGTAGACGGTATGGTAGAAACGCCGCCGTCGGAGGGCGTTAATCCCACCGGCACGATTGTCTATACCTTAACCGACAAAAGCGCCATCACGCTTGCCTATTTTCCGTACGATACCTTTAACTATGTCGTTTCCGAAAACGGAGAAAGCACCTTCTATATTAAGAAAACAAAGCTTTCCGCGCTTTGCGATAAGCTCCTTTCTTTCGCGCAAAATCCAAACGGATAATTTAATCGGCTTCTTCCAATAATTAGCCCCCCTTTTTTAGGGGGGCTTTTTTTATCCTTTTTTCGTGCTTCCCCTAGTCATACTTTCTTGCCTGTCGACATAAGATGAAACAAAGTAAAATAAGGGAGTGACGGGGTTGAAGGATTACATGGAGGAGCGAGCAATCACGCTTGCGACCTACATCATACAGAATAATGCAACCGTACGAGATGCGGCAAAAAAATACAGCGTCTCAAAATCCACAGTACATAAAGACATCGTGGAACGACTGCCGCGCATTGATTCCAGTCTTGCCATTTCCGTACGGGCCATTTTGGATGAAAACAAGTCAGAACGGCATATTCGAGGCGGACAGGCTACAAAAATGAAATATCTTCTCGAAAAGAAAGGCGTAAAAAGAGCTTAAGCAAAAAGGGAGCAAACCTTAGTTTGTTCCCTTTTTTATGTGCTCATTTCCCTTCAGCAATATTCCGAATCACATGTCCGGCCGCCAAAAGCCCTGCCGTTGCCGGCACATAAGATACGCTTCCAATTGTTTTTCTATCTGTTTTGTGGGGTTCTTCCGTCGAATATACAACGGTCAACTTCTTAATTTCGCGTTTCCGCAGTTCCTGGCGCATCACACGGCAAAGCGGGCAAACTGTCGTTTTAAAAATGTCGGTCACCACAAAGCGCGTTGCATCCAGCTTGTTGCCGGCGCCCATACAGCTAATGAGCGGAATTTGCCGCGCGGTACAGATTTCCGCAAGCGCAAGTTTTGCAGAAACTGTATCCACCGCATCGATAACAAAATCCACCTTCTCCGGAAAAATCGTCCGTATGTTTTCAGGCGTACAGAATAAATCGATTGCAGTAATTTGGGCTGCGGGATTAATGTCCTTAAGGCGTGCCGCCATCACATCCACCTTTTTTTGACCGATAGTTTTCTGTGTGGCAGGAATTTGCCGATTTACATTCGAGGGGCTTACTGTGTCAAAATCCACAAGCACAATCGTGCCGATGCCGCTTCGCCCGATTGCCTCTGCCGCATAGGAGCCTACACCCCCCACGCCAAAAATCCAAACGGTGGCATCCCGCAATCGATTTACACCTTCTTCGCCCAATAAAATTGCACTTCTGGATAAATCCATTTTCTCCCCCCTTTAAGTTTACCTATAATCTGCTCATATCGTCCGCAAATTCATTCATCCGCACATCTTGATTAAAAAAGTGGAATCCCCAAATCTTGTAGTCGTTATCGTCAACAAAGATTTTGGTAGCAACCGCCTTATCTTCCAATTCAAGTAAGAAATCTTCTTTCCATTTGTCGTTTTCAACAAGGTGCGTTCCTTTCGGTTCAATAAACACCTGTAATTGTTCGTAGCCGTCTGCGTTCTGCCTATGTAAGAATAGCAGAAAGTCAGGTTCAAACCGTTCTCCGCCGTCAAACGAATAGATGTGTAATTGTCTTTCGTTTCTGATAAGGAAAACTTTATCGTACTTTTCCTTTAATTGTGGCACGAATGTTTTGAAATAAGCAACAAACGCCTTTTCTGCACTCGTTCCGAAGTTATCTTCAAATGCGAACCATTCTTCTTTTGATAAGTCAATTTTCCAACTGCTCGGAACGGACATATCATTTTGAGAACAACCAACGCCGCCATCGTGGAGAACAGTATAATTACATTTCTTATTCTTAAACATTTCGTTGATGCGTGTGGGCTTAAATTCGGTTGTTCCAATATAGGTAATTTCGATAGCTGAAACGGATTCAGACACTTTCGCGAGCACATTCACACAGGCCGTAAAGAGAATGCTTGGTGTCGGCTTTTCGTACCTTGATGTTATTTCTATTTTGATGTCGCCCAGATAGTTCGGACTTGTTATAAACTCATTAGTTGATTTCAAATTCGGAAAATAGCTTTTCAAGGTGTTAAACTTAAATACGCCATATTTACATAATGCTTTATGTACGATTGCGTAGTTGATTTCTGCTATTTGCGAAATAGTTGTACGATAAGTATATGTACTGCTTACTCGGTCAGTCGTTTTGCCGTTGCCGAAAATCGTATCCTCGCCCGAACTACCTGTTGCAAGCCTCACTGTATAAAGGTGTTCTCTGACTGATGGGAGAAGTCCGTCAACATCGTTCCTGCTTTTTTCAACGCGTTCATTCGTAAAAACTAATCCCTCACTATACAGAGTATCCGCCTTAAAGCTATCTTTCAGTACATAGGTGCAAACAGTCTGGTTCTCAATATCGATACCAATCTCATGCAGCGCCGTATGAAGTTCACTTATATATCGCGGTTCGTTCCAACAATGATAATACAATTCTTCACAAATGCGAAGCGGATTATCAATATCCGAGTCGTATTTTCTCTTAAACTTTTCCTGTTCATCATCAATCTGAAACGGACAATATCTTGCGCCACGACCTATGAGCTGCGCTTCTTTCATTGTCGTTTTTCCGGGAACGCCATTTTTACCATCACGCGTTTCGTATAGGCGAACGATGTCAAACAGATTGAGAACATCCCAGCCCTCATTCAGTTTATCAACCGCAAAAACGGCACGGTACGGATTTGACTTATCTTCAAGCGAATTGAGAAGTAATTGCTTATGCTCTACCTCTTGATTATCATTAGCCGATATACAATGCTCGGCTGAAAAATCGTCTTTCAATTCACTTGCCAATTGCGACACATAAGGTTTAGATGCAAACCTTTTTGATGGCTGTTCATATCAAGTTATAACTAAAAACATATAAATAAATTGGAATTGGTCAATTATCCTTTTTGCTCATTATACTGATTGAAGCAACAAGCAGAACGATGCCAAGTGTGAAACACACACTACCAACAACCGTATCCAACTGATTAGCAAAGAAACCAATCATTCCACTACCTACTG
>JAZSDW010000033.1:0-2175 GCA_045531355.1 Clostridia bacterium
TTCTTCATAGGAATAAAAAGCGGCACCATATCATATTTCTGCACGGCGTATTCGACGCAAGCGGCTATTTTCTTGCAAAACGCTTTGTCGCTTTGCGGCCAGTCCAAAAGCGAAATGCCTAAAATTTCTTTCCCGCACGGAATGCCGAGCGAATCGAGAAACGCCGAAACCTCTTTATCGTCGGCCCCTGCAAGCGCAATGGCCGGGTCGGCCGTAAGCTGCACGGTATCCTTGCAGATGCCCATCTCCTCCACTTCTGCTTTCGAAGCGGCATCCCGCAATGTGATGAGGTCTGCCTTTTCAAGGGCATGCGCCGCGCGAAGCCGGTTTTTCCCGCGGAGCGGACCGATGCCGTTGGCATAGATATAGACGGCCGCACCTTTTTTCCGCGCAATTTTCATCACCCAGAGGTAATACCAAAGCGACTGGGTGCTCGTCACATCCTGCAAGAGACTCCCCCCGCCGTTAATCAGCATATGTGCCTTTCCGAGCGCTCTGAAAATGCCGGGAATCCAGATGCGGTTTTGGGCATCCACGCCATACTGCAGTCGTGTTTCTGCCGGACTTGCCGAAAAGACGAGCGGACGGATATTGGGCTTTTCCTTTTTAAGACTTTCCAAAATCGCCTTCAGAAGTGCATCATCCCCGCTATTATGAAAGCCATAATATCCGCTGAGTACCACATCATACTCTTTTTTGTCGGCGTAGGTTTCCAAAACATCCTTATAAATCTCCATATGCCGCCGGGCAAGGCTTTCGTTTGAAAAATTCTCTGTAGCCACGCGGCACAGCGCTGCACCGAGACGCTCCCTTTTCTCTGCATCCTCTGCAAGCTCCACCATTTTTTCCGCAAAGGCTTCATGGTCCTCCCGCGGAAAAAGGCAACCCGTTTCTCCCTCCCGGATAAGGTCGGGAATCCCGCCAACGGCGGCGGCAATCGTCGGTTTTTGCATTCTCGCGCCCTCTAAAAGGACATACGGAAAGCTTTCGCTCCGGGAGGAAAGCGTATTGATATCCACAAAATGAATAAACGAATAAATGTCGGAAACAAATCCGGTAAAGGTCAGCTTATCCAAAACGCCAAGCGACGCGGCAAGCTGAATGAGCGCTTCTCTTCCTTCGCCGTCACCGGCAATCAAAAAGCGCAGACGGTCATTTTTTTGTGCCGCTAAAGCCGCCGCGCGGATAAAAATGTCATGCCCCTTTACATAGTCATGCCGGCCGATAAGCCCCACATACAGAAGCGACGGATCGTATGCAATTCCAATCCTTTTTGCAAAGGCTTCTTTTTCTTCAAAGGTATAGGGCGCCGAATAGTCCATGCCATTATACACCGTAAAAATGCGGTTCGGCCGGAATTTCCGCTCAATCAACATCTGCCGGAAACTCGAGGAAACGGCAATATAATAGTCCATCTGGCGAAGTGCACCGATATTTAGCCCCGTGTAAACCAGTTTTCGGTAAAAGCCGTCAAAGTCCAGGCGATAATCACTGTGCACCGTCGTGATAACCGGAATTTGCATTTTCTTTTTGATACGGCTGGCAATAAAATTTGCACGCGCGCCGTGGGCGTGCAAAAGTACAAAGCCCTCGTCCGCAATCATGCGGCAAAGTCCATCGACCACTGAAAGGTCAAACCGGCTTTTTTGTGCAAATAAGACGGCCCTGACGCCCCGCGCCTGAATCTCCTCAAAAAAGGGGCCGGGCATAAGACATGCAATTTTTACTTCCGTCATCGTCTTTAGGGCGTCCAAAAGCGCAAAAACATGCGTTTTCGCGCCGCCGGTATCTCCACCACTGATTAGATGCAAAACCTTCATAGGGCTTCCTTTCTCCGTGCCAATGGCACAAGTTTATTCGTTCGTTTTTCCGGCTATGCGCACAGCCGCCATCGCGATGCCGGCCGTTATGAAAAAGGCAAACATGACTCTTGGGTAAAACCAGGTGTATTCCGCAAAGCCAATCGCCGTAATTCCTGCCATGGAGGCAGCTGCCGCACAAAGCACGGTTTTTAGGCGTTTTTCTGCGTGCACGGCCGCCACTGCTGTGCGGCGAATAAGACTTATGCTAAACCATAAAAGTGCAAAAAGACCGATGATGCCCATTTCTGCTAAAATTTCCATAAACTGCATATGCGTGTGCGGTGCTACACGCGAGGCGCCGACGGCATAGGCA
>JAZSDW010000036.1:0-41744 GCA_045531355.1 Clostridia bacterium
CAGGATACACCGAGGTAAACGCACCGGCGCCAAGCCCGGTACCGGCAAACCAGTATCCATCCCTGAGCATCCGGAGACTGCCCGTCCAGATATCAAGTCGGTACGAACTTGAGGAATCAGCAAGATTCCCAATCGTCAGAATCCGGTTTAAAACCGAAGCAGGCAAAAGCGGAATTGCCATAATCCCCACCAGACACAAGATGGGCAGAAGCTTCCAATTATAGAGCGCAACAAAAACAACGGCACTTACCGCAAAGGCCAGCCAGCCGGAGCGGGAATAGGTAAAAAGCAGTGCCGCAAAACCAAGCAAAACAGCAAGAAGGCCGAAAAGGCGCCGGCCTGCTTTTTGCTGATTTAAGCTATACGCAAAGCCGAACGGAAGCATCAGCATCAGAAACTCGGCATAGTTGTTAGGGTTCCCGAGGGTGCTGAACACTCTGCCGGGCATACCGGCGTTTAACGAAAGGTCTGTAAGCGACGCATCGGCCTTGACGCCCGTCAGGCGCTGATAAATTGCGTATAGCGCCGTAAGGCCTACGCCCCAAAGGAGGTACTCTATAAATTTTTCTGTTTTTTCATACGAGGAAAGCATCCCCGAAACGAGAAGGGCAAAGAGAAACGCTGTTATGAAAAACGCCAGCGTCCTGATGCTGTCCCCCATCGTCGGGCTTCCCAATGTGCTTAAAATGGTAGCCCCCATAAAAAGGAGGAAGGGGAACCAGATGCCAAAAACGCTTTTCCCAAAGGCCGACTTTCCGGACAAAACACAAAGTACATACACCAAAGCAAGTACCAACGCCATGCCGGCGGCATAGAGATTGTTCCAGAATGTATGCGGCACTAAAAAGAGAACGAGCACAAGGAGAGAAAGAAGGGTTTCCGGGCGCAGCACATAAGCATTTCGCACTACTCCTTCAAAAAAACGCCTGTTTACACTCTCCTCGTTATAGCGGCGGATGCCTGTGTAAAGCTTCCGGAAGGGAAGGGCGATGCCCCGGAGCACGCACGCAAGACCGCGATAAAATCTTGACGAAGCGGTAAAAGCATCTATACTTTTCTCCCGGCACAGAAAACGGCCGGGAACGCTTTCCCGCATAATCGTTCCCACGCGGCCGATAACGCGCAGAAGGAAGCGAAAAAACACACTCTCCGTCAAAACGCTGTATACCCACAAAAAGGCTTTACAGATTTTACTGTTTGCAATCATACCCCGGCTCCTTACTCTACGGTGCTGATATTTTGTACGCGGAGATACATTTTTGCATCCCCTGCATAAAGAACCATGCTATGCCCAACGCCATAGCGATTGCCGGCAATCTCGGCACCGTATGCCGTTTTAACGCCTTCCACCTCGCTTGTGATGGTCAAAGAGCAGTAGCCTTCGCGAGGGGAGAGCACATATTTTCCCTCGTCCGTCTGTCCCCAGGTGCGCGGCTCGCCCATTTCGACCGCCGTTACGGTGCCGATGGGGATATCATTTGTGCCGTCATAAAGCGCGCTTCCAACCTGCACCTTCTCGGCCACCCAGTTATCCACTTCTTCCAGATAGTACTGCAACTGCAATGTCTCGGTGCCTTTTGCATCCGGCCTTAAAAAGCGTACGCCCACGACGCCTATTGCGACAACGAGCACCACCAAAATCAAGAGGTCAATGATGTTAATTTTGCCGAAGAGTTTTCCTTTTTTGTCGATAATCATAGTTTACCTTCCTTTCTGCCCGTCCTCTGCGAGCACCGCCTCGTATACACCATATATTCTGTCCAGAATCTCATTTAAATTAAACACTTCGCGGATTGCTTTTTTCCCGTTTTCACTATATTTTTGGCAAAGCGCCTTGTCGCGCGCCAGCGTTTCAATCGCCGCCGCCATTTCCGCCGCATCGCCATATTCCACCAAAATACCGCAATCGTTTTGAGGATTGATAATATCGCCGTTGCCGCCAATGTTCGTGGCAATAACCGGAAGCCCCTGAGAAAGCGCTTCTAAAATGGCAAAGCTTAACGCCTCATAGCATTTCGCAGAATTGATAAACGCATCGCTTCCCGCCAAGAGATTTGCCGCATCTTTCCGAAAGCCCAGCTGCAGAATTCGCTTTTCGAGCCCCTTTTCAGCAATCTGCGCACGAATTTCTTCAAAGAGCTCACCATCGCCGGCGATAAGACAAACAAAATCCAGCGCCGGGTCGACCTTCGCAATGGAATCGACAAGATACGGAAGCCCTTTTGCGATGTGGTACCTCGCAAGCGTTGTGGCCACAAAGGTGTTTTCCGAAATGCCGAGTTCTTCGCGGATGGTGGAGCTTTCCTCGCGGATTGCTTCGTCCGGAAACAGACCGTTGAAAATCACCTGAATCTTTTCTGCCGGCACGCCGTTGCCGATTAAAAGTTCTTTTCCGTTATTGCAGACGGAGATAATTGCATCGTCCCTTTTTGTGATGATGCGGTTCGTCATTTTCCACAGAAGCCCGGTTTTCAAGGTGAGATGGCAAGTGTAAATGACCTTCGTTTCGGGCCGAAATCGCTTGGAAAGCACCGCAATATAGTTTTCGCGCGGATACTGGGTATGAATGATATCAATTTTGTATTTCGCACAAAGTGCTGCAAGTGTTCTTGCCGCGCGCATATCAAACGGCGAGCGCATTTCCACCCGGCAGGTGGGAATCCCCATTTCCTGCATCTGGTCTAAAAGCTGCCCCGGCTCGTTGTAGGCAAAAAAGCATTCGGCCTTCTCCCTTTGATACGCACGCACCAAATTATAGACATATTTTTCCGTTCCCGCCTTGCCGGCGTGGTTAATCAGATATAAAACACGCAATATTATCCTTCCCTTCTGTTCTTTATAATCCGCGCCGGATTCCCGCCGACAACCGCATAGTCCGGCACATCGTGCGTCACCACCGCACCGCCGGCTATAATGCAGCCGTTCCCAATCGTAATGCCGGGCAGAATGATGACATTTGCGCCAATCCAGACATCGTTTCCGATTGTAACCTTATATTTTGGCGCCGTTTGCAGCCGCATCGGGCGCGTTAAATCAGAGGTCTCGTGGTTTTGCGTAACAATGGTAACGCCCGGCGCCATCATCACATCATCCCCGATTTCGAGCGGGCCGGCGACTCTACAGCCAATGCCGAGACCGGAATGATTCCCGATTGTGATGCCTTTTCCCGAGGCAAAAAATGCCCCGTGCTCAATATTGACATTTTTTCCGCAGCTGTCCAACATGCCGCGCGCCAAAAATCGGCGGATGTGTCCTGCGCCGAGGCTATAGGGAAGCCCCGTGCAAGGCAGATGCCTTGCAAAGCAATAGTATAAGAAATAGCAAAGGGGTCGAATCAATCGTTTCAAGCAGTTTTCCTCCTTTTTGGCCAAGGAATGAGTCCCAGCAAAACGGCAAAGATTGCATACACGAAAACGCCCGCCGCACACGGCACAAAAAGACGAATGAGCCTTTCGGTAAGTGCTGCGCCCGGCATAGCCGCCATTAGTCTATCCCGAAGAAACACAACCACTACATACATGCACGCCGACGCGGCAAGACTTTTAAGGCACACAACCCCAAGTCCTTTTCCAAAGGCGCCGATGCGTTTCCGAAGGCAAAAGAGCAAAAGCGCGCTTCCGGAAAGCGAGGCGACGGAATAGGCAAGCGGAATGCCATACGCCCCAATATAGCGCATCAAAATGAGACTGACGCCAATATTAACGGCCATAATGAATATGCCGACGAGTGCCGGTAGTTTCGTTTGCTTTAGGGCATAGAAGGCGCGGTCTAAAATTTCCTTCAGTCCAATGCCGACAATGCCAACGGCATACATCATCAAAAGCCCCGCGGCAGCCGTAATTTCGCCGTCGGTAACTTTTCCCCACTTGGTAATCAGCTCCAAAAGCGGCTCTCGCACGCTGATAAAGCCAAAGGTTGCCGGAATTAAAAACATCAAAACGGTGGAGAGCACCTTACAAAGTGCCTCTTTATACCCGTCCATATCGTCCCGGGCGGCAAACGCCGTCAGCTTCGGATACAAAACGGCGGTAATGGAATAGGCACACGCCAGAACGAGATACAGCGTAATATTCTGCACATAGGTCAGCAGTGTGACCATGCCCTCAAAATTGGCAATCATCGTCGTATTATAAAGCATATTGATTTGATACGCAGAAACGCCTAAAAGGACCGGGCCCGTCATGCGGAGGGCTGTGCGCATATCCTCATTTTTGAGAGAAAAATAAGGGTGGAAACGATACCCCGCTCTAAAAAGCGGAGGCAGTAAAATGAGTGCCTGCAAACAAAGGCCGATAAGTGTTGCCACCAAAAGACCGGTAATCCCGAAGGTGTCACCCAGAAACAGGACATAAAAGATGACCACAAGGCTACTCGGCACACTGACAAAAGCGGGCCAACCGTATTTTCCGTGCGACTGCAGCATCCCCTGAAAAATATAATTCCAACCGTAAAAGAGCATGGCCGGCATCATAATCATAAGCGCGCGCGTGGCAAAGCCTAAATCAGAAAGGCTTGTAAATCGCGGCAAAAACGGCGAAATTGCCACGCCCAGCAAAACCAGAACGCTCGTAAAAACAGTCGTTACCGTCAAAAGCGTATCGGCAAAGGATTTTGCTTTTCCCATCTCTCCTTTTGCAACATAGCCGGCATAAATCGGGATGACAACCGTGGAAAGTGCTGTGCCAAAACAGGTGAAAATGATATTCGGCACGCTCACGGCGTACGAGTAAATGTTCAAGTAGGCATCCGAGGCGCCGTAAAACGACATATAAATCTGTACGCTCAGCAGGGAAAGAAGGCGCGAGAAAATCATAATCAGCATAACATAGCTGATGGAACCAAACAAATTCTTCTTCACGGCTTCCATGTCACCTCTTCCCGAATGACCTTTGCCGGATTTCCGGCCACAAGGCAGCGTGGCGGCACATCGTGCGTAACAACGCTTCCGGCGGCTATCACCGCCCCGTCGCCCACCGTAACGCCCTTTAAGATAAGCGCATGGCAGCCAATCCAGACATGGTTCCCAATCGTTACAGGACGAAACACCTCTTTGTCGGTGTCCAGCTTATGATAATCCCGGTCTAAAATGCAGCAGTCCCAGGAAATATCGCAATCGTCCCCGATTTTGACACTTTGCCCGGCATGGATTTCCGTTCTGTCCCCGATATAGGTGTGATTCCCGATGACAATCTCCGCGCGTCCATCTGTCCCCCAGGCGCTTAATTTGCATCCTTTATGTAGCACAACGCGCGCACCGATTTTCATTTGGCCGTTCTTTTTCAAAACCACAACGCCGCGGCCTGCACGAAGCATTTTCCCGCAAGACGCAAACCGGTGCCGCAGAAAAAGACCGCGACAAAGCTTTGCGGCAATATCTCTATATTCCGAAAAGGTTCTTCCCATTTCTGCCTCTCCTTCCATATTTCTATTATTTTACCATATTTTGTATAGCTTGTCCAGTTTTTTTCTATATTTCTTGCCTGTGGGCAAGCTGCGTTTTTGAAAAAGGCATTTACTTTTCCCCCGCCCTATGCTATACTGACAAAAAGGGGGCATGCGCGTGATTATACGGGAAATTGCGTATATCGAAACAGATTTTAAAGAAAAATTCGGCATCCCGCGGCAAAGCGGGCGGGTGCCTGCACTTACGGGCCGCATTGTGTTTCTGCCAGAATTTCGGTCGGCAGAGGCGCTTCGTGAAATTGAAGGCTTTTCGCATCTTTGGCTTCTCTTCGACTTCTCTCGTGCACATCGGGAGGGCTGGTCTCCCACAGTACGGCCGCCCCGGCTCGGCGGCAACCGCCGGGTGGGTGTATTTGCAAGTCGCGCGCCCTATCGTCCAAACCCCATAGGGCTTTCGCTCGTGGAGCTTCTCTCGGTCGAGCATACACAGGCGCTCGGGCCTGTGCTTCATGTCGGCGGTGTGGATCTTTTGGACAAAACGCCGATTTTTGATATCAAGCCGTACCTTCCACATACGGACCATCCGCCGTATGCACGCGGCGGGTATGCCGAGGCTGCAGATGCACACGCGCTTTCCGTCACGGTGCCGCCGCACCTTCTTGCCATGCTCCCGCCGGAAAAGCAGACCGTCCTGCTCGCCTGTCTCGCGGAAGACCCGCGCCCGGGCTACCAGGCGGACCCGGAAAAAGTCTTTTATATGCAGTTTGCAAGCTGGGATATCGAATTTAAGGTCGATGGGGACGCGCTTTTTGTAACCAATATCCATCCTTTATAACAAAAGGGGATAAAATCTGGAAATGCAGATTTTATCCCCTTTCTTTTTATTCTTCGGCCGTCAGCGCATCGAGCGTCTTGCCGTAGCCTTCCATAAAAGTGTCCAGAAAATATGTCACTTCCGGCATCTCGCAATTTGTAAGGGCCTCGAAAAGCGTTTTTTTCGCGGCGGAAAACTCCCGATTTCCGCTCTTTTCTTCTTCCACACATTTGTTATAGGCACAAAGCTTGTCTGCCGCCTTCACGAGGTGCAGAATTTCATCCTTCTCCGGTGAAATGAGCGGGGCGAATTCCCCTTGCATTTCAGACGGGAGCATGGAAAGAAGCTTGGCCTCCGTTTCCTTCTCAAGACTTTTATACGCCGCGGAAAGGCCGGGATTATGGTATTTAATCGGCGTGGGCATGTCCCCGGTGATAATCTCCGAGGCATCATGGTAGAGTGCCACCAGCGCCGCGCGGGAAGCATCATACCGTTTCCCAAAATAAGTGTTTCCAATTACTGCAAGACCATGAGCCAGCATTGCCACCTCCAGCGTGTGCTCGCTTAAGCTTTCGCTTCGCGTGCTGCGCATTAGTGCCCAGCGGCTAATATATTTCATGCGGGATACAAGCGCAAAAAAACTACGCATTCGTTTCTCCTTTCCATTTCGGCAAAAATGCCGGCGGCAAACAGAAGGTTTTGCCGGCTATATCCGAAAGCACCCCTTCTTTGGGAAACGCAAAGTGGATTTTATAGGCACAAAGCGCTTGCCCGTGTCCGCCCTTTCCATATTTCGCATCGCCCAGAAGCGGACAGCCGATGCTCTGCATGTGCACCCGAATCTGGTGCGACCGGCCGGAAAAAAGTTCGACCTCCAACAGGCTGCTTTTTCCATCACTTTCGAGTGTTTCATATCTCGTTTCGGCCCGTTTCCCGTCGTCCGCAATCCGGCTCTTATTTGTTTTTGCATCCTTGGAAAGGCGAGCCCTTATCGTGCCGGCGGGCGGATTTGGCCTTCCCGAAACGCGGCAGATGTAAAACTTTCGCACCGTGCCTTTTCGAATCTGCTCATTCATCGCCCGAAGCGCAGGTAGCGTTTTCGCACCGATGACGATGCCGCTTGTATTAAAATCAAGCCGGTTGCAGATTGCAGGCGTAAACCCGTGCTCCTGCTCGGGCTGATACGCCCCTGTTTTTTGTAGGTACGCTACAAACCGGTCCACAAGCGTATCGCTTCGGTGCCGCTCGTCCGGCTGGCTTGCCAGCTGGGTCGGCTTATAAAGAAGCACAATATGCTCGTTTTCGTATAAAATCACAACCTCGCCCGCCATTTTTTCTTCCGCAGGTCTTGCTATAAGCAGGCTTTCGTCTCCGAAATAGCGAAGCTCGCTCCCTTTTAAAACCCGGTCCTCCGGCTTTGGTTTTTTGCCGTCTATCTTGATTTTTCCGGTGCGGATATATTTATAAACCAGACTTTTGGGCGCCGTGGGCAAAAGCCGGAACAAAAACGCATCCACGCGCCGCCCCGCATCGTTTTCTCCAAATTGAATCGTTCTCATTGTGGCGGAATATGGCCTACACCCGGCAGAATATAATTCGGGCGGTACGCTACCTCTTCCATCTCGCGTTCCCCGGTCACGCCGCTGAGAACCAACACCGTATCAATTTCTGTCTGGATGCCGGAGAGAATGTCCGTATCCATTCTGTCGCCGATAATCGCCGTATCCTCCCGCCTACAGCCGAGTTTCCGCATTGCGTGGCGCATAATGATGGGGTTGGGCTTGCCGACAAAATAGGCACTTCGGCCTGTGGCAAGCTCAATCGGCGCAGTCAACGCACGGCAGGCGGGCAAAATTCCGCGTTCCGACGGGCCCGTCAGGTCTGTGTTCGTTCCAATCAGCTTCGCGCCTCCCAGCACGAGGTGAATGGCGCGCTCAATTCTTTCAATACTATACGAACGGCTCTCCCCCACAACCACATAGTCGGGGTTATAGTCGTTCATCGAAATGCCGGCATCGTAGAGCGCCCCCGTAAGCCCCGGCTCGCCAATGACATACGCGCTCCCGCCCGGGCATTGACTTGCCAAAAAGGATGCCGTTGCCAGCGCACTCGTGTAGAAATGCTCAGGCGAAATCGAAAGCCCCAGCCGCTCCAACTTCTGCGAAAGCTCCTTCGGGGAACGCTCGCTGCTATTTGTTAAAAACAGAAATTTCTTGTTTTCCTTTTCAATCCACGAAAGGAATCTATCCACGCCCTCTAAAAGCTTTGTGCCATGATAGATAACACCGTCCATGTCACATATAAAGCCTTTCTTTGCATGAATGGCTTCTAAATTTTTTGAAATTTCAATCATGATTTTCTCCTTTCGTTTAGGGAAATTTGTATCGTCCGTTCGCCGTCCGAGACGAAGACACCTTCGCCTTCCTTTATGTGAAGACGCTTTGCATACCTTTCCTCAAAATACAGGGCATTGCTCCTTTTCTGGCCGAGCATTTTGGAAACAAGGCTTTTGGGGCATGAAACGAAAATGTCGCTTCCCGAAAGCGCTTTTACCGCTTCCTCCAGCCGATTTCGCCAAAGCCTTGCATAAACCATTTCGCCCATTGCCGGATGATAAGCACCGGCGGCCGCCCGGGCATAAAGGGTTTCGGTTTCCTGCAGCCCTACGCGGATCACCTGCACATCTCCTTCTTCCAAAACAGAAAGGGCGGCGGCAGCACGCGAAAGCATATCTTCCATATCCGGCGGCGTATAGTCGCCACTTTTCATCCAGTCATACAAAAGGGTGTCGTAAAACACAACCGTAGGGTAAATGCGCGCATTTTCCGCGCCCATTTCGACAAAGCACTCTGCCGTATACATCTCATCCTCTAAAGAAGACGCCGGAAGCCCTGTCATCATCTGGAGTCCAAGCGTAAGCCCGCCCTCCAAAATGGCGGCTGCAGCACGGCGCGTATCGAGCGCCGTATGTCCTCTTCTCGACGCAAGAAGCACCTTGTCGCGCATCGACTGGGCGCCAAGCTCTATCGTTTTTACGCCATAGGACTTTAAAAAATGTACCGTTTCTTTGTCAATATAATCCGGCCGCGTGGAAACGCGGATACTCTCCGCCTCGCCGCTTTGTAAAAAGGGTGCCGCGGCAGAAAGATACGCCGCTTGCATTTCTCTTGAAATTCCCGTAAAGCTCCCGCCAAAAAAAGCAATCTCTGCCGTTTTATCGCCGCGCGTCCGAAGCTTTTCACGGATAGAAAAAGCGACGCATTCCGGAGAAGGCGCCGCTTGCACATTTGTAACAGACCGCTGACTGCAAAAGGCGCAGCTGTGTCCACAGCCGAGGTGCGGAATAAAGACAGGCACATTCATATGCTTTGTCATTGTCCATCCTCCAGCGCCGCTTTTGCGGCCGCTTGTTCTGCCGCCTTCTTCGTTTTACCGACGCCAATGCCGAGCCTTTTGTCGCCCATAGAAACGCTTACCACAAATTCCTTTGCATGGTCCGGCCCCTTCTCGGAAATCACGGCATACAGTATCGGCGCTGCATTCTTACTTTGCAGTTTTTCCTGCAGCGTTGTCTTATAGTCGCGCGAGGCACCGCCCAAAATGGCTTCCTCAATCGTTTCCTGTAAAAATGAGAGCACGAACTTACGCGTTTTTTCACGGCCGGCATCTAAATAGAGCGCAGCAATCAGCGCCTCCATAGCATCCGCAAGGACAGAGGGGCGCGTAGCCCCGCCGCTGGCCGCTTCGCCTTTCCCGAGGCGCAGGTATGCTCCGATATTCATTTCCATCGCATGCGCCGCCAGCGCTTTTTCGCAAACGCTTTGCGAACGCACCCGCGTCATCTCCCCCTCGGAAATCGCAGGCGTTCGACTGAACAAATAGTCGCTGACAACAATATCCAGCACGGCATCGCCCAAAAACTCCAGCCGCTCGTTGCAAATGCAATGTCTCTCGTTTGCATAGGAACTGTGCGTAATAGCTTCTGTCAGAAGACTTCTGTTTTGGAAGCGGTGCCCCAAAAGCGTTTCGAAAAACTGTAAAGAATCAGGCATTCGCCTTGATGTAGGCCACCGCGTCGCCTACGGTGCGGATTGATTCCGCTTCCTCATCGGAAATAGAGAGGGAAAATTCATCCTCAAAGGCCATAATCAGTTCTACTAAATCTAAAGAATCTGCACCCAGCGTATCGATAAATGCGTCCGCTTCCGTAATGCTCTGGGCTTCAATCCCGAGCTGTTCTGCAATAATTTCAGCTACTTTTTCAAAAATCATATCTTTTTCCTTTCTGTTTTTTCGCAAGCTTTCGCTGCGGAATCTAAAGCTATTATAGTTGATTCCATGAAAAATTGCAAGTCTTTTTCCATATTTTTATTTTCGGCAGGTGCGGTGGAATTTTTTTGTTGTAATTTTGGATAAAGTAGTATATAATGGTCGTATGAGAAAACGGAGGAATTTTAGAACATGAAGTTACTGATTTTAGACGGAAACAGCATCTTAAACCGTGCTTTTTATGCGATTCCGCACCTCACCGCGCCGGACGGGCTGCATACCGGCGGTATTTACGGCTTTTTGGTAACGCTTCTTCGTACAATAAAGGCGGAAGCGCCTTCTGCCCTGGCAGTAGCCTTTGACCTGCCTGCGCCGACTTTTCGGCACAAGGCTTTCTCGGACTATAAGGCCAATCGGCATAAAATGCCTTCTGAACTTGCCGAACAGCTTCCGGTTTTAAAGGAAGTGCTTTCCGCCATGCAGATTTGTATATTGGAAAAAGAGGGCTTTGAGGCCGACGATATTATCGGCTCGGTAGCAAAGCTCTGTCAGAAAAATGCGTTTGATTGCCGCATTTTAACGGGCGACCGCGACGATTTGCAGCTGGCAAGCGACAAGGTGCATATTCTTCTGACAACCACACGCGGCGGCCAAACGGACACGGTGGAATATGATGTGCAGAAGGTGCAGGAAACATATGGTGTTTCTCCGGCGGCGCTTCGGGAGGTCAAGGGCCTTATGGGCGACACCTCGGATAACATTCCGGGCGTTCGCGGCATTGGGGAAAAAACGGCGCTTTCTCTTATTCAGAAGTATGGCACAATCGAAGGCGTTTATGCACATATTGACGAAATTCGCGGCGCACAGAAAACAAAGCTTTTAGACGGAAAGGATATGGCGTTCTTAAGCCGGGAACTCGGCACCATTTGTACCGAGGTTCCCCTTTCCGCTTCGCTGGAAGAAATGGCAAAAAAAGAGCCGGACAAAACTGGTCTTGCCTCTCTTTTCCAGCGCCTCGGCTTTAAAGCGCTCGCCGAGGAACTGGCACTTCCAAATGCGGAGGCCGGTGAAGCATTTTCCGTCACACCCCTCCCCTTCCCCGGCACCCTTTGCGCAGATACGCTTTACTATCATTTTGAAGGGGATGCACACTTCGTTTCTGACGGAGACGCGGTGTACACGCTTTCCGCGGATGAAGCCGCCTCGCTTTTATCCTCGGGCACGCCAATTGCGGGACATGCCATGCAAAAAACGATTGCGGCGCTTCTTTCAAAAGGACTTTCTGCACCGCGCCTTGCATTTGATACAGAAATTGCAGCGTACCTGCTTGACCCCGCCTCCGGCGCGTATCCGCTCGGTGAACTCCTCGGCCGTTATCTCGGAAAAAGCCCTGCAGATGCGGCGGCAGCGTGTGCGCTTTTGCCGGCACTTTCCAAAGCCTTATCGGCTGAAATGGAAGCACGCTCGCAAACCGCGCTCTATTTTGATTTGGAACTGCCCACCGTTTCTGCTCTCGCAGAAATGGAATGCACCGGCGTTTTGGCGGATGGTACACAGCTTGCGGCGCTTTCGGAAAGTCTTTCTTCCGCACTTTCCGGTCTTGAAGCCTCGATTTACGCACAGGCGGGCGAGGTGTTCAATATCCAGTCGACAAAGCAGCTGGGCGTCCTTTTGTTTGAAAAGCTCGGCCTTCCCGCACTGAAGAAAACAAAGACGGGATACTCAACGGATGCCGCCACCTTGGAAAAGCTCCGCACAAAACATCCGATTGTTGAAGATATTTTAGAATACCGCCAGCTTGCAAAACTGAAATCCACCTATGCCGAAGGGCTTCTCCCGATGATTTCCCCCCAAACGGGGCGGATTCATTCCACCTTCCACCAGACCGTAACGGCCACCGGCCGCCTTTCCTCTTCCGAGCCGAATCTACAGAATATTCCCGTGAAAACGGAACTGGGGCGTGAAATCCGGAAGGTATTTACGGCAAAGGAAGGCTTTCTTCTTGTAGATGCGGACTATTCGCAGATTGAATTGCGCGTTCTGGCCCACCTTTCCGGCGACGCCGAGATGCAGGCCGCCTTCTTGGAAAATGCCGATATTCACACAAAAACAGCAGCACAGGTTTTTGGTGTTGCCGAGTGGATGGTCTCGCCCCAGATGCGTGCCCGCGCAAAAACAATCAATTTTGGCATCATTTACGGCATGGGTGACTATTCTCTTTCCGAAGACCTGAAAACAAGTCGGAAGGAGGCCCGCGCGTACATCGACAGCTATTTTGATACCTACCGGGGTGTGCGCGACTTTATGGAGAGCGCCAAGTCAGCTGCAAAAGAGCACGGCTATGTCAAAACCATGCTAAACAGGCGCCGCTATATCCCGGAAATTACTGCCTCGAATTTCAACATCCGTGCCTTTGGCGAGCGGGTGGCAATGAATGCGCCGATTCAGGGGAGCGCGGCCGATATTATAAAGCTTGCTATGCTTCGCGTCCGCGAGGCGCTCGAAAAAGAAGTACCAGAAGCAAAACTGATTTTACAGGTGCATGACGAACTCATTGTAGAAGCGCCGGAAGAAGCGGCCGGCAAGGTTTCTTCCCTTATGAAGCGGGAGATGGAAAATGCCGTTTCGCTGAAAGTGCCGCTCCTCGTTGAGGTTGGCATCGGCAAAAGCTGGTACGATGCAAAAAGTTGACGGAGGGATTCTAAATGAAAATATGGCTAACCGGTGGTAGCGGCAGCGGAAAAAGCGCCGTTGCCCGTCTCTTTTCGGAAAACGGCTTCCGCATTGTGGACGCCGATAAAATCGCGCGGGAAATTGTGCGTCCGGGCGAGCGGGCACTTTCGGAAATTATTGAAACCTTCGGCCTTTCCTATCTTCTGCCCGACGGAACGCTTGACCGAAAAAAGCTTGGAAATGCCGTTTTTGCCGACAAGGAAAAACTTGCGGCTCTAAACGGCATCACCCATACATACATTATAGAAGAAATGCGCCGGCAGGCGGAAAATGAATCCAATGTGGTGTTTGACGCACCACTTCGGAACACCTTTGGCATTCCCTGCGATAAAACGCTATATGTTGCAGCGCCGGTCTCCCTTCGCATCGCCCGTATTATGGAGCGCGACGGGCTTTCCCGCACGGAAGCCGCAAAGCGCATAGAAGCGCAGGACAGAGAAGCGCTTTATGCCGCCGACGCTGATGTCACGCTTCAAAATGACGGCGACATTTCTGCGCTTCGCACAAAAACCGAACATTATATAAAGGATTGGTTTACATCTTGAAGAAACGAAAAAAACGCGGATGTCTGTTTCCGCTTCTCTCATGGGCTTTAGTCCTCTTTATCATCTTTTCTGCCTTCGGAGCGATTACGAAGCGCCTCTTTCCCCTTCCATACCGGGCGACGATCGAGGCGGCTGCGGCAGAAAACGAGCTTCCGCCCTCGCTTCTCTATGCGGTGATAAAAGCCGAAAGTAATTTTAAACCCGGAGCCGTTTCCAAGAAGGGGGCGCAGGGTCTGATGCAGCTTATGGAATCCACCGCCGCATGGTGCAGCGAAAAATCCGGCCTGCCTTTAGGGGATATTTTAAATCCGGCAGAAAATATTGCGCTTGGTGCTTTTTATCTCGGCTATCTGTGCGAGATGTACGGCGGGAATGTCGAAACGGCGCTTGCTGCCTACAACGCTGGATACGGACGCGTAAATTCTTGGCTCCGCGATGCCGACGATTCTGCGGAAGGCCAGACGCTTTCTTCTATCCCCTTCCCGGAAACGCGACAATATGTAAAAAAGGTAATGCTTTATAACGCCATATACGAAAAGCGGCTGGAAAAAGCACGCTAAGAAATAGTTTAAAACGCAACAAGGGGCTGTAAATTAACTGCGTAGTTAATTTACAGCCCCTTTTCAATTGCGTACTTTATGCAAAATGTTATTTTCCAAACTGATAGGTATACGCCGCTTCTTCCTCCTCTTTTTCAAGAGGGAACTGTGGCGGCGGCAAAATTTCCTCCGGCATCTGTGGCGGATTTTGTGCGCGCAAATCCAAAAACGCCGCATCCACCTTGCGGATAATCTCGACCACCTTCCCGACAATACGGCATGTTCTGTCCTTTTCCCCAATGCGAATGGGCGGAAGAAGGTCATCCGCGTCGCTCCGGAGAACAATTTCGTCTCCCTCCCGGAAATAGCGCCGCAAAATTACCTGTCCCAGCTTCGTTGTCAGAAGGGCAAGGTCCCCATTTCGAAGGCCGCCTGCGCTATTTTGTACCACCAGAATATCGCCGGCCATCACGCAGTAGCGGTGCATTGTGTTGTCCGTTGCCACCACCGCCATATATTCGCTTCGGTCCACAGAGGGAACCGGCAGAATCACCTCACGCGTTTCCGCGGCTCTGAGCATATTTTCCTCACAAAGTTTTGGGTCCAGCGGCCGTGGTTGCAGCCGCACAAACCGCGTAGGCGCGCTGGCTTTATTCTCCTCCGGTACATAGACCTCTACGCTCCCCTTCATATAGCCTATGGTTACATGGAAAAAGGATGCGATGGTTTCTGCCACCGCTTCCTCGGGCTCTATGTAACCATCCTCTATATTCCGGAGCACCGCTTCATGAAGGCCGAGCCTCTCTGCCAAAGCCGAAAGGCTCATCCGCTCTCTGCTGCGAAGAAATCGCAGGGTATACCCGAATAGTGTCATACTTTCTCCTTAAATGCCGGAAATCCCGAGGCTGATTTCCAGCGCCGTATTTACGCTTTCCATCATTTCGCCATCCAGATGTCCGATTTTTTCCTTTAATCTTTTCTTATCAATCGTGCGCACCTGCTCCAAAAGCACAACCGAATCGCGGGAAAGTCCGAAATCCTGTGCGCTGATTTCGATATGCGTTGGTAGCTTCGCTTTGTTTATCTGACTTGTAATTGCCGCAGCGATTACGGTCGGACTATAGCGGTTGCCCACATCGTTTTGCACGACCAAAACCGGGCGAACGCCGCCTTGCTCCGACCCGATTACCGGGCTTAAATCCGCGTAATAGATATCGCCTCTTTTTACAATCACCCTAAATTCTCCTCATACGAAAGCATCGTTTCGGTATCAGCATAAAAACAGGCACGGGCAATTTCCAAATTGATTTCTCCCATTTCTGCATATCCCGTCTCCATTCGATGGCGTATCGTTTCGCGACGCCGCATTTCCAAATAATTCTGTAACGCACGGCGCACCAGCTCGCTTCGACTCACCAGCTCCATGCGCGCGCAGGCATCAATTTCCGCCAAAAAGGATTCGGGCAGGCTGACCAATATTTTTTTCTGCTCTGCCAATGTAACCAAGCCTCCATTCGTAGACTCTGCCTTCCTCTCTGGTCGGCAAAGGGATGAGACAAGTCGCCTCTGTATCCAGTATAACTCGTACCGCAGGCAAAAGTCAAATGTAATTTCTGCCAGCGCGGCGCGCCCTTCCTACATGGTGGCCGGTGCTGTGTTGGCTACGATACTATTCTGTACAAAAAACAAGCTTTACATACATTTTATTGCTTCCGGAAGAAAATTTACCAGACTTTGCGCCGTTAGCGCATATTTTCCGAAGCACTTTGCCGCCATGTCCCCGGCAAGGCCGTGCACAAAAACGGCAGCGGCGGCAAAATTTTCCCAACCGGAAGCCGCAAACCCGAGCATAAGGCCGGCCAGAATGTCGCCGGAACCGCCGCGCGCCATGCCGGCGTTGCCCGTCATATTAATATATGTCGTCCCGTCCGGCTTTGCCACAACAGTGCCCGCACCCTTTAAAACGACCGTCACGCCGTGTGTTTTGGCAAATCGCTCGGAAATCTCCACACGCTTTTCCACAACCGTTTCGGGGGAAATGCCACAAAGATGCGCCATTTCGCCGATATGGGGCGTAAGAACAACCGTGGCTTTCGTTTTTTGCAGGCCTTCCATATTGTCTTTCAGATGGTAAAGCCCGTCGGCATCAATCAAAATTGTTTCGACATTTGCCCGCATAGCCTTCTCGAAAACGGCTTGGCCTTCCGCATCTCTCCCGATGCCGCAGCCAACCAGAAGCGCATTCGCCTTTTCCGGAATTTCCGCCGCGTTTTCCTTACACATCGCGCCTAAAAGCTTTGCCATCATAGAGGGCAGAATCGAACGCGGCACCATCGCCGTCACAAGGCCGGCACCGCCAAATTCTGCCGCCATGGTGGCAAGCGCCGCCGCGCCGGAAAAGCCGGTGCTTCCGCACAAAAGTACGCCATGCCCTCTTTTCCCCTTGTGCGCTGCCGCGGAAAGCGAGGGCGGCTTTATATCTGTTTTTTCTATTAGAAACCGGCTTCCGTTTTGAATGGGAATGGAAATGTCCTCGACACACACCTCGCCGACAAAATCTATGGAAAGCGGGCTATAAAGTCCCAGCTTTCCCGCGCCGAAGGTAACCGTTTTTTTCGCCTTTACCGCACAGCCGCATACGCGCCCCGTATCGCCGCAAATGCCGCTCGGTATATCGAGCGAAATGATAGGCGCGCCGCTTGCGTTCATCCAGCGTATGGCTGCCGCCCAAATTCCTTCCACATCGCCGCGCACTCCTGTGCCTAAAAGGGCATCCACTAAAACCGTCCCCGCGGGCACCTCTATCGTTGTTTCAAAGGGCAAAACCGGCACATCCAAAGCGAGCGCCGTGCGATAATTTTCAAGTGCATCGCCGGAAAGTGCATTCGGCGCACAGAGAGAAAGAATGCGGCAAGGCACACCCAGAATACAGAGCCGGCGCGCCACCGCAAAGCCGTCCCCTCCGTTATTGCCCTTGCCGCAAAGAACGAAAACCTGCTCCGGTCCTTCCGCCAGAATATGTCCGAGCGCAGCCGAAGCCGCATTTTCCATAAGAACGCGGCCGGGAATCCCGGCCGCGATTGCCGCACGGTCAGCCGCGCGCATTTCTTCACATGTTAAGAGTGGTTGCATGCTTTTCTTCCTCCAGACACGAGGTGCAATGCGGGCAACGCGTTGCCTCGATTGCAATTTCACTGCAGCAGAAGGGGCACGCCTTGACTTTCGGCGCCTCCAAAACCTCCTCTTCCTTCTTTCCGAGACTGGACAGCTTGTTGATGCCCTTGAGCAAAAGGAAAATGACAAAGGCCATCATGAGGAAGTTGATTACCGCCGTAAGAAACGCGCCATATTTTACCTCAACGCCGAAAATGCGCAGTACCAAAAACGAAAAGTCCTTTTTCGCAAAAAGCCCAATCAGCGGCGAGATGATGTCCTGTACAAGGGAATCGATAATTCCTTTGAAGGCACCGCCGATAATGACACCGACGGCCATATCCATCACATTTCCACGCATGGCGAAGGTTTTAAATTCTTTTAAAAGTTTCTTCATTTGCAACGCTCCTTTATTCTTCGGCTTTCGGCTCATTCTCTTCTTCGGGAGCCGAGCCTTCTTTTTCAATATGGATACCGTCAATATTGATGTTTACCTTTGAAATTTCAAGGCCTGTCATGGTCTCCACCGCGTCCTTGACCTTCTCCTGCACATTCCAGGCCACATCCGGAATCCGCACGCCGTACGAAACCACAATATGCACATCAATCACAGCCGTCTTTTCTTTAATTTCGGCCTTAACGCCACGGGAAACGGCTTTCTTCCCGCCCAAAAACTCGGCAATGCCACCGGCTATGGTGTTTCCGAGCGCATGCACGCCTTCCACCTCGCTGGCCGCAATTCCGGCAATAATCTGCACAACATCGTCTGAAATTTTTACATGGCTTCCATTTTCGGAAATTTTGATTTCTTCCATGGCTACCCCTCCGTTTTCGTTATTTAGCTTCATTATAACAAAGCTTCTGTCCCTTTGCAAGTCTTTTCCCAAATTTTTGAAAAAACCTACGCCGCTTTATGCCTTACTTTGTGAGCGCCACATGCAGGTTTAAAGCAATTTGGGCCACCTCGGCGCGTGTGGCCGTTTTGTCCATGCCGAGCGTGCCGTCGCCCATACCACGGAGCACCTCGTTTTCCACGCACCATGCCACGGCCTTCTGGCTTTCGGAACCAAGAAGCGAAAAATCGGAAAACGCATCGCCCACCGAGAGTGAAGCTGTTTTATTTTTACCAAGATATGCAGCGAGTCTTTGTGCCGCAACCGCCATTTCCTCGCGGGTAACCGGTGCAGAAGGACTGAACATGGAGCCGCCTCCAAATGGCAAGATTCCGCCTTGATATGCCCACGCAACGGCCTTTGCATACCACGCATCCGAATCAATATCCAGATAGGGAAGGGACGAAATGTCTCCCCCTATTTTTCCGCCCATTTTTTCATATAGCCGCGAAAGCACGGTAATAAACATCGCACGCGTCATCGAAATGTCCGGCGAAAACTCGCTATCGCTCGTTCCGGCAAAAAGGCCTAAATCCGCCGCCCGTTCGGCAGCCTTTTCTCCCCAATGCCCGGCCATATCTACAAAAACACCCGAAACGGTAATCTTCACCGTTGCCATGCCGCCGCCAGCGGTATAAGCCCGCACGACCGCCGTGCCGGCCTTCTTCGCTCCAATTGCGCCGTCCTTAGAAAGTGTAATCACATTCCGGTTGCTGTTTTCCATATAGAGTACGCCTGCCCCGGCATCGGCCACAGGCAGAAGGTGCGCTGTTTCGCCCATTTTCATGCGAATTGACGGCTCCACCTCGATATACGCCGCGCTGACATAGCCTTCCGTTTTCCCCTGACGCACATGGAACCAATACGGGTTTTCCAAAAGGTGCATCCGCTCCTGTGAATCCGTGCGCATACCGCCAAGAATTTCCACTTTTGCGCCGCCCGAAAGCCGGCCGATTACCGAATGGCTTACCGAAGGTCCACTCCTTAGATTTACGCCGCTTGCTGCGGTACATTCCCCGGTCTGCTTTTGCACGCTCTGAAAGGATACCTTCGTTTTTTCTGCCGGCATATCCTCGAAAACCGGAATGTAAAACACTTTTGCGTCCGCAAGCGTTCCTGCAGAAAGATAGCCGTTATAGGTAGACTGTGCCTGGCCCGCGGCGCCGTATATATTCGTCATGTACTGGTGCGTATAAAGCTTATAGGCGCTTTTGGGAGAAACATTGAACCGCTCGAAATACATCGTGTTCTGCCCTTTTGAGATATAGAGCTCCCCAATCCATATCGCGCCGTTTATGATGGATTTTTCCGGCGTTGTCCACGGGCGGCCATAGGAATTGCCGAGGCTCGCCCAATTCAGGCCGTTGGCAATTGGATTTTTTCCGTCATTTGCGCCGATATTATAAAAATTATAAAGTCCGGGGTATCCCGCGTAGGCACCGGTAACACTCCCCGAAGGCGTTATACCAATCTCCGTGCGGATTTTCGAGGCAAGATAGTAAGGCGAAACCTGACTTTCTCTTGCCGCCTCCATAATCACTTCGCTATAGGTTTTCTCGGTGTCCACCGTCTCACCCTCGGCCGTTAAATAGGAAATCTTCGCCTCGTGCATAAAGGTGCCCTTTAAAATCAGCTCCACGCCTTCCTGCGTATGATATTTCTCGTCATACGACAAAGCCTCAAACTGGAAAATATATTTTTCGTTTAAAAAGTTTGCCGGATTCATAAAATAATCGACGATGGCGCTCGACGCCGACACCCATGTCGACGCATCGTGATAAGTATATGCACCGGACTCGGGATTATAGTGTCCCTCGCCCTGATTCCGGAGGAGAGGGCTATAATATTTTTCTACCAGACTCTTTTTGCCGGTTTCCGCCTCTACGGCCTCGGAAAACGGAAGCCCCGTTTCCACCGCAACAAACACCCAGTCCGGATACGCCTCGTGCAGCTGTGCAAGCGCTGTTTGCCATGCCGCAGGAAACGCCGAGAGTTCTTCCTCGTAATCCGCCGTGCAGGGAACGGTGAAAAGTCCCATGCAAAGAAGAAGCGCAATGATTCGTTTTTTCATATGTATACAGTCCTTTTTTAATCTGAAAAGTAAATGACTTTCTTTTACATTGTAGCGGTTTTTGCCCCGTTTGTCAAGAAAATTACCCTTTTTTAAAGCGAATGTAACAGCATTGTAATCCTTCGCCAAATCATTTGACAGATTAGGAAAATGATGGTATACTTTATAGGAAATCAAAATCTGTAGGAGGCAAGAAAAATGAGTGAAACCTGTTCGCACAACTGTTCGGAATGTGGAGAAAGCTGCTCTAGCCGCACGGCGCCGCAAAGCTTTTTGGAAGCGCCCCATCCGATGGCAAGTGTTAAAAAAGTGATTGGTGTTGTCAGCGGCAAGGGTGGTGTCGGCAAATCACTTGTCACCTCGCTGCTTGCTGTTTTAATGCAAAGGAAAGGCTATTCAGCCGGCATTTTAGATGCCGATATTACCGGTCCGTCTATCCCGAAGGTCTTCGGCATCACAGAAAAAGCCAAGGCAATTGAAAGCGGCATTTTACCTTCGGTCACCAAAACCGGAATTTCTCTGATGAGCCTCAACCTTCTCCTTGAAAATGTAACGGACCCGGTTGTATGGCGCGGCCCCGTAATTGCAGGCACCGTCAAGCAGTTCTGGACGGATGTAATTTGGGAGGATGTGGACTATCTGTTTGTGGACATGCCGCCCGGCACGGGTGATGTGCCGCTGACTGTATTTCAGTCTCTGCCCATTGACGGCATCGTGGTTGTTACTTCGCCGCAGGAGCTGGTGGGTATGATTGTGGAAAAGGCCATTCGCATGGCCGCTATGATGCAGGTTCCCGTTTTGGGACTTGTAGAAAATATGTCGTATTTTGCCTGTCCGGATTGCGGAAAGAAACACGCCATCTTTGGCGAAAGCCGCGTGGAGGCGGTTGCGGCAGAATACGGGCTTGACACCTTCTCGAAAATCCCCATGGATCCGGTGCTTGCCGCTTCTTGTGACCGTGGTGAAATCGAAAGCTTTTCCGGCGATTTTCTTGACAACATGGCGGGAAAAATTCTCGCCGCCACGCCGATTCAGAAATAAAAAATTTCTCCTTTCAAAAAGAGTGCCACACCCCAAACGGGCGTTGGCGCTCTTTTTTTCTTTTTCTTGCATAATTTTCATCCGGGCAGGCATACTAAAGCGGAAAGGAGTCACGGTTTATGAAATATATTGTACTCGCGCTTACCCTTTTTCTCCTCACCGGCTGTAATGGAATAGAAAAACGCATTCCAATGCCAAGCGAAATGCCCACCGCACTTCCAACGATTACCCCCGCCCCCACGGCGACGGAAAGTCCCGTCGCCTTGGGGCTTTTTATTACCAAAATTCTGGATACGGACCCGGGGCGTGTGCAAAACCTCACGCTTTGTGCCTCGGTACTCTCCGGCGTTCGCGTTGCGCCGGGCGCGGAGTTCTCCTTTAACGGTACCGTTGGTCAGCGCACGGCAGAAAAGGGATATCGCGAGGCCGCAATTTTACTTGACGGAGAGCGGGGCTACGCCACCGGAGGCGGTATCTGCCAAATCAGCAGTACGCTTTATAATGCCGCGGCGGCGGCTGGTATGGAAATTTTGGAGCGTCATAGTCACACAAATGAGGTGCACTATGTCGAACTCGGCAAAGACGCCGCTGTCGTTTACGGTGCACAGGATTTCCGCTTCCGGAATCCACTTTCCGAGCCGGTTTCCATAGAAATTCTGGTAGAAAATACGGAAGTAAAGGCGGTTTTATACAAAATTGTAAATGATATATAATATAAAATGCCTTGTTTTGTAATAAAACCCTGATATAATTTATTGTTTTTCTTGACAAAATTCGCATTTTCTGGTATACTGTATATAAGAAAAGCCCTATATATAGGGTACAAAGAAGAAGGATGTGTTTACAGTGATTGTACGCAGTGATTTGGAAAAAACGAAAGCGAATTTAGACAACATTGTAGGACAGAAAATCCAGCTGATATCGCGCCACGGCCATAAGCACGCCATCGCGCGAAAAGGTGTTATTGAAAAAACATACCCAAGCATTTTTATTGTCCGGCTGGAAAATGCGCAGAACAGTGCCGGCCGCCGCATCTCGTACAGCTATGCCGATGTCCTGACAAAGGTCATCGAGGTAGCCCCGGCTTAAGCAGGACATGTGGAAAATGCGCACACCGCGCAAGGCAACGAAAACACGCAATAAAATTTATATCTGTTAATCCGTCAGGATGCTTCTAAACGCTAGGGAAGAAATTCGTTGCCTTACGAATTTCTTCCATTTTTATTGCCTTGTGCTTTGAACAAACTTCGCCACTCGGCGTACCGATGTACGCCGTCGGGTAACCGAAAGCAAGTTCGTCTTGCTTTCGCTCAGTTTGTCCAATCTGCGCGATTTTCCGCATGCCCCCGTGCAATAAATGCGCACACCGCGTAAGCCAATGAAAATATACAAAAGGCATCTTGCAGAATACGCAAAGATGCCTTTTTTTATCCTATACAAGCCTTCCCACATATACTGCATGGGGGAGGTGATTTTTTGCCGGAACGGAAAGCCTATAATCGCAGTCTTGCCGCGGCATACGCGCAAAGATGGAGCTTTGAGAGAAATCCTGCTTATTTCGATTTCTCTGCAATTGGCGGCGACTGCACGAATTTTATTTCACAATGTCTGTATGCCGGAAGCGGCGTGATGAACTACGCGCCGGACGGCTGGTATTACCGCAGCGCCTCGGACCGTTCGCCCGCCTGGACGAGCGTGGAATTTCTGGAGCGTTTTCTGACCACAAACCGCACGCGTGGCCCCTTTGCACGCCTTGCATCTCCGGCCGATATAGAAATCGGTGATGTGATTCAGCTTGGAGACAGTGAACGGTTTTACCATTCTCTTTTGGTTACGCGCATTTCGATGGGGCGCATATTCATTGCCGCCCACTCTTTTGATGCCTATATGCGTCCGCTCGATACCTATTCGGCTTACAGAAGGCGGTACTTGCATATTGAAGGCGTCTATCTATAACTTTATATGAGCACATACAAAAGAATATAAAGCATGTGCAAAATACTGCCCGCCAGCACAAAAAGATGAAATACTGCGTGCATATACGGTTTTTTCTTTAAAAAATAGTAAAACCCGGCTCCAACCGTATAGGAAATCCCGCCGGACAGAAGCAGCCAGGCGCCACCGCGGCTTATGAGGAATCCGAGCGCCGGATATGCGAACGCAATGCACCAGCCCATGAGAAGATAGCAGACCGCCGAAAACTTTTTATAGCGGTTTAAATCCACGCTGTTGAGGCAAATTCCCACGACAGCCGCCGCCCACACAACGCCGAAGAGTACCCACGCAAGCGAGGGGCTGAAAAGACGGATGGTGCAAAGCACAATCGGCGTATAGGTGCCGGCAATCAGGATGAAGATGGAGCAGTGGTCGATAATCTGCATCACCTTCTTTGCAAGAAGATTCGGGCGAAGCCCGTGATAAATACTGGAAAAGGTGTAAAGAAGAATCATCGCAATTCCATAAACGAGAGCCCCTGCAAGGCCATAACCGTCGCCATACATCGCGGCAAGCACAATGCCAAGCACGAGTGCCACAACGCCGGCACCGCCGCCTACAATGTGTGTAACCATATTCATAATTTCCTCTCCCTTTGTATAAGGGGGGAGTTTGCGTTTTGCTAGTGTTTCCCGCATAAAAATTCCTTTCTACCCTTCGGTATAAACCTCTACATTTTCTTCTCCCAAACGGCGCTTTAACGCTTCTAAGAAAGAGGGCATTGCCGAAACGCCATACCGCGTCGCAATGATCTTTTCTCCGATTTGCAGCTGCAGAATATCCGTTCCCGGATGTTCCAATACGAGTGCGCGCAGGCTATCCAGCGCCGCCGCCTCTACGCGCGCTTTAACGCGGCTTTTTCCCGCTGTCTCCGGCAAAACGCGGATTTCCGACGCCAGAATTTTTGGCTCCTCGTCTTCCCGGAGACTTAAATTGCCGCGGATATATACAGCCGTTCCCTCGCGGGCTGCCTCGTCGCATTCGGCGAGCACCTTTGGAAACACAATCACTTCCATTGCGCTCCCCATATCCTCCACGCGCAAAAACGCCATCATGGCATTATTCTTTGTCATTTTATTCTTGCGCGCCGCCACCATGCCAGCCAGTGTTACCGCCTGCCTGTCCGAAAACGCGCCGTTTTCCGTGTCCTTCAGCTGCAAAATGGAAACGGTGTCAAGCGCCGCAATCGTGTCACGGTAATCGTCTAGCGGATGGCCGGAAAGGTAAATGCCAAGCGCTTCCTTTTCTCTCGCGAGCCGCTCGCGCGGGGCAAGCTCCAAAAGCGCGGGATATCGATCCTCTTCCGGCAACATTTCGCCGAAAAGGGACATCTGCCCCGCAATATTATTCTTGATGCGGCCGCTTTTTGCTTCCATCATTTGGGCATAGCTTGCCAGCATCTGCGCGCGATTGGCGTTTGTAAAATCAAAAGCGCCGCCTAAAATAAGCTCCTCGAGCGCTCTTTTGTTGAGGTCCTTCCCCAAAAGCCGCTCGATAAAATCGCCGAGCCCCACATAAGGACCTTTTTCTTCCCGCTCGCGCACAATCCGGTCAGCAAACCCCTGCCCGACGCTACGGACAGCGCCAAGCCCGAAGCGGATATTTCCATCCTCTTCCGAGAACTTGTAAACGCTTTTGTTTACATCCGGCGGCAGAATCCGAATTTGCATTTTCTCGCATTCCACTGCATAAGCCGCCGTTTTATCACTGTTTCCAAGCACGCTGTTGAAAAGTGCGGCCAGGAAATAGACCTTATAAAAACACTTTAAATACGCCGTTTCGTACGCTAAAACGGCATACGCCGCCGCGTGGGATTTATTAAAGGCGTATTTGGCAAAGTCAATCATATCGTCATAGATTTGATTTGCCACTTTTTCGGGAACGCCATTTCGGACGGCGCCGGCAATCGTAACCTGCCCGTTTTCCGTGAGCCCATGAATGAAAACCGCGCGTTCTTTCTCCATGACATCGGTTTTCTTTTTGCTCATCGCCTTGCGTACCGAATCGGCTCTGGCCATACTGTATCCGCCAATATCCCGCACAATCTGCATCACCTGCTCCTGATAGACGATGCAGCCGTATGTTACGCGCAGAATCGGCTCGAGCAGAGGGTGCAGATACTGGATTTTGTCGGGATTCTTTTTATTTTTTATATAGGTAGGAATCGAATCCATCGGTCCCGGCCGATAGAGCGAAATGCCGGCGATAATATCCTCTAAAGAATCCGGCGAAAGCTCCCGCATAAACGACTGCATGCCCGCACTTTCCAGCTGGAAAACGCCTGCAGTCTCCCCCCGGCTTATCAGTGCATACACCTCCGGTGCATCATACACCATCGTTTTCGTATCCAGCGTAATGCCCGCCATTTCCGCCGCATCCTGAATAACCGTAAGATTACGAAGCCCTAAAAAGTCCATTTTCAAAAGGCCAAGCCGTTCCAGCGTTCCCATCGGGAACTGCGTGGTAATAACATCGTCATTTTTTTGCAGCGGCACATAGTCCGACACCGGAGCGTTTGAAATCACAACACCTGCCGCGTGCGTAGACGCGTGCCGCGGAAGCCCTTCGAGTGCCATTGAAATTTCCAAAAGCTCGGCCGTGCGGCTGTCCGCCTCGCAGGCCTCCTTTAATTTGGGGTTCATTTCGAGCGCGTCCGAAAGCTTGATGTTGAGAACATTCGGCACCATCTTTGCAATCGTGTCCACATCGGCGTACGACATGCCGAGCGCACGCCCCACATCCCGGATTACCGCCCGCGCCGCCATTGTCCCAAAAGTAATAATCTGTGCCACACGGTCCGACCCGTATTTTCGGTTCACATAGTCAATAACCTCTTGCCGGCGCACATAACAAAAGTCAATATCAATATCCGGCATGCTCACGCGCTCCGGATTCAAAAAGCGTTCAAACAGAAGCTGGTACCGAAGCGGATCCACATCGGTTATATAAAGAGAAAAAGCAACAATGCTTCCCGCCGCCGAGCCGCGCCCGGGCCCTACGGCAATACCGTTCGATTTTGCATAATTAACAAAATCCCAGACAATGAGAAAATAGTCGACAAAGCCCATGTTCTGAATGACGCCAAGCTCATACGAAAGCCGCTCTCTGGCTTCCGCCGTCGGCTCGCCGTATCGTTCGCAAAGTCCCTTTTCACAAAGCGCGGAAAGATAAGAAAAAGCGTCTCTTCCATCCGGCACATCAAATTTCGGCAAGCGCCGCTGATGGAAAAGGAACTCGTACTGACAGGCCTCGGCAATTTTTACGGTATTGGAAATGGCCTCCTGCGCATAGGGAAAGAGCACCGCCATCTCCTCGCCGCTTTTTAAATAGAATTCCTCGCCCGAGAACCGCATTCTATCCGTATCACTTACAGTTTTTCCGGTCTGAATGCAAAGCAAAACATCCTGATAGCGGGCGTCCTTTTTCTCAATATAATGCACATCGTTCGTCGCCACAAGTCCAATGCCCGTCTCTTTGGAAATCTTTACGAGAAGCGGGTTGATTTTTTTCTGTTCCTCGATGCCGTGATCCTGCAGCTCCAGATAAAAATTCCCTTCGCCGAAGATGTCCCGATAGCGGCAAGCGCGCTTTATCGCATCGTCATACTCGCCGCGCAAAAGGGCGCGCGGAATGTCGCCCGCAAGACACGCCGAAAGAGCAATCAGCCCCTCACTATGTGCCCGGAGCGTTTCGATATCAACGCGCGGCTTATAATAAAAGCCTTCCGTAAAGCCAATCGACACGATTTTTATGAGGTTCTGATACCCAATTTCGTTTTTGACAAGCAGCACAAGATGACCGATTTCCTCGCCGCGGCCGGCCGTTTTATTCGTCCGGTCCCCATCCGTTGTATAGACTTCGCAGCCCACAATGGGTTTGATGCCTGCCGCAATTGCCGCGTCATAAAAATCAATCACGCCATACATAACGCCGTGGTCTGTCAGCGCCAACGCTTTTTGCCCGGCAGCCTTCGCTTTTTCCACAAGGTCGGAAATCCGGCCTGCTCCATCTAAAAGGCTATACGCACTATGCACATGCAGATGCACAAAATCCATAGGCTTTTCCTCTTTCTTTTATAAAATACCGCGTTCCAGCTTGACCTTCAGAATACGGGAAACACTCTCATTAATCCGCATTTCACGCAGCCGTCCGCTTTGCACCGCGCCCCGTATCGCCGCGTGTGCTTCTTCGAGATTCTGTGGCATCAGAATCATATCTGCGCCCGCCTCCAGCGCCGTAAGTGCCGCGGCACCGGCAGAATAATAGCCGGTTATGCCCTTTCCGGAAAAGGAATCGGTGAGAATGATATTGGGAAAGCCCATCGTTCTTCGTAAAATATTCGTCATCACATTCGTGGACATCGTGCATTCCATATCGGTTTTTGTAATTGACTGGTTAATCATATTCGAAACCATCACAAAATCGGTACCTGCTAAAATGCCATCTTTAAAAGGAAGCAGTTCCTTCTCCTGCATTTCTTCATAGGTACGCGCCGAGCGGATTTTTCCGCTCTCTTTGTCAAAGGTCGCGTCACCCTGCCCCGGGAAATGCGCAATGCAGCTGGCAACGCCGCCTTCACGAAGACCGCGCACCGTTTCCGCCGCCATTACGCCGACTCTGTCGGGGTCCGCATCATAAAACCGTGCATCGCCTTCCTCTGCGGCCGTGTCTGCAATCGGCGCAAATTCTACATTGATGCCTAAATCCCTAAGTTCCTCGCCGAGCGTTTTTGCCAGTGCATTTGCCTGCATGCTGTCGGCAATCGTGTTTCTTCCCGGCATTTTCGTGATGCCCATATCAGAAATCTCTGCAAGGTCCGCACCGCCGTTTTCAGCATATACTGCCGTAAAGAGCGGAATGGAAGATGCTTCCTGCAGCGAGGAAAGAAGCTTTTCTACCTGCCCCCGTCCCTCTGCATTTTCCATAGAAATCGCCACACCGCCGACCGGATGCGCAAAAAGGCCTTCCCGCATCGCATCATTTACCTCCTTCGCCGCGTTCTCTCCCGAAAGGGCGTCCGGCGTGGCAATGAAAAGCTGGTATATTTTCTCATCCAGCGTCATGGCCTCAATCATTGTCCAGGCCGCGGCGTTAGGGTCCGTCTCATTGATTTTTTCAATTTCTTCCAGTGAAACCGGCGGACTTTGCGCCTTTTTCTTGCAGCCCACAAGGCCAAATACGCACAAAAGCGCCAGGGTGAGGGATATAAGCTTTTTCATAGAAATTCTCCTTCCGCATCTATGGTTATCGTAAAGCAGCCGCACAGAAACCGCTTGCCGCATTTCCTTTTATTAAAAGGGCACGCAAAAGCCTTGCGTGCCCTTTTTCACACTGTATACCTCTCAAAGTGAGAGATTATTGGTGATTTGCGAAACATTCGCTGCAATAGATCGGCCTGTCATTCTTCGGAATGAAGGGAACCTTTGCTTCCTTGCCGCAAGCTGCGCACACGGTGGTGTGCATTTCACGGTTTTCGCGCAGAGCCTGCTTCTTAGCAATGCGGCATTCTTTGCAACGCATGGGTTCATTCTGGAATCCTTTTTCTGCGTAGAACTCCTGCTCGCCGGCAGTGAAAACGAATTCCTGACCGCAATCCTTGCAAACTAATGTCTTGTCCTCGAACATAATGATCTCCTCACTTTGATAAATGAATGTTACCCTCGCCGGAGTTGAACCGGCAGCCTTTCGGCCTCTTCCGTGATTTTCGGGCAAGTAGGTTGGAGCGGGTAACGGGGATCGAACCCGCACAGCCAGCTTGGGAAGCTGGAACTCTACCATTGAGCTATACCCGCATCATTTTGGATATCGCTCCATATGCTTTTCGATTTTATGCTTGATGCGCTGCAGCGCATTGTCAATGGATTTCGGCTCTCTTGCAAGGGCACTGCCAATCTCCTGATACGATCTGCCCTGAATATACAAAGAAAGCACTTTGCGTTCAAACACACTGAGCAAGCTGGAAAGCTTTGAACCGATATCGGAAAACTGCTCTCTGTGAATCAGAATGGTTTCCGGATCCACCGTTTCTTCCTTCCGGCTGACTACATCCAGAAGCGTCACCGCATATTCCTCGAGCCCAAGCGGGTGGTCGAGCGAAACATAGGTGTTGAGCGGCGCATGTTTTTGCCGCGTTGCCATTTTGATCGCGGTGATAATCTGACGCGTGATGCACATTTCCGCAAAAGCGCGAAAGCCTGCATTCCGATTCTCCCGATAATCCCGCACAGCCTTGAAAAGGCCGATCATACCCTCCTGCATAATATCCTCCTGATCAGCCCCGATGAGAAAATAGGTTCTCGCCTTGCGGCGCACGACCGAACGATATTTAGAAAGAAGATATTCCATTGCTTCGCTGTTGCCTTCCTGCGAAAGGCGAACCAGCTCCTCGTCACCCAAAGCCGCAACATCAACCGCAAGCGCTTCGTTTTGCATTGCATCCTCCTAAACTTTGCCGGGAGAATCCCCCCTGCGGCATTTCTCTAGCTTCTGTACGATAGATATAGTATACTAAAAATTTGACAAAATGTCAAGAAAAATTTATAATTTGCTAAAAATTTTTCCCAATTTTCATGCGTACCATGGAATACGGCGGGAAGTCCCCTTCCATGGGAATCCGCACCGTCATCGTCGCATGCGGCGCACTCTCAATCGGATTTCCTTCTCCGTCGGTCATCTCCGAAACGGTGACCGTATGCGTTTTGCCCGCCGGCGTCATAACCTCCAGCGTATCGCCGAGGGAAAATTTGTTCCGTTGGCAGAATTTCAAAAAGCCCGGCTCCGTTTCTTCGACCATGCCTACTACCTGATGGGTGCGGACATAGGAAGTGTTTTCCTGAATCTGCCGGTTCTCTGTTTTGTCATCGCCCAGGAAAAAGCCGGTGCAATACGGACGATGGCTTACTCTTTGCACCGCTGCCAACGCCTCGTCTGACACCGTATATGCCGCCGGATTTTCGTAGTAACGGTCCAGCTCCTTCCGGTAGGCTTGCACCACGGTTGCCACATAATATTCACTTTTGACTCTGCCCTCAATCTTCAGACTGCAGACGCCGCTTTCTAAAATGTCCGGCAAGTATTCGAGGAGGCATAAGTCTTTGGCGTTGAACACATAGGTGCCCCGCTCATTTTCCACAACCGGCATATATTCTCCCGGCCGTTTTTCCTCCATCAGCGTATAATGCCAGCGACAGGCCTGGGCACAATCGCCCCGGTTTGCATCTCGCCCGGTCAGGTAATTGCTGAGAAGGCACCGTCCCGAATAAGAAACGCACATCGCACCGTGCACAAACATTTCCATTTCCAGCGTTTCAGGTGTGTTTTTCCGGATGTCGATAATTTCCTCTTTGGAAAGCTCCCGCGCCAACACCACGCGCTCGGCACCGAGCTGATGCCACATCGCCGCCGCATGGGCATTGGTGATGTTCGCCTGCGTGCTGATATGAATGGGAAGCGCCGGCACAGCCTTCCGGATAACGCTGACGGCGCCAATATCCGAAACAATTACGGCATCAATTCCAATTTCCCAAAGCGTTTTCGCATAATCCGCCAAACGCTCCATATCCCATCTGCGCATAATCACATTCAGCGCCACATAGACCTTTTTCCCCCGCGCTTTCGCAAACGCCACGCCTTCCCGCATATCGTCCAGAGAAAAATTGTCGCACGCGGTACGCATGGAAAACTCCTCTCCGCCGATATACACGGCGTCCGCCCCATATACGATGGCAACCTTCAGGCATTCTAAATCGCCTGCCGGTGCTAAAAGTTCTGCTCTTTTCATTTCGTTCTCTTCCTGTATTTATTTTCTTTCACTATACCACAATTTCCGCAAATTTGCAAGCGCTTTTTCTTTTTCACACGGCTTTGCTCATGGGCACGGCGTAGGTTGAAAATTTAACACCATGCCCCATATCAAAATTATCAATCGCCTTCATAAGCCCGATGCAGCCGACCTGAAACAAATCATCCACATGCTCGCCGCGGTTTTGGAAGCGCTGAATCACGCTTAAAACAAGGCGAAGATTCCCTTCAATAAAACTCTCTCTGGCCGCCGCATCTCCGGCTTTTATCCTTTCTAAAAGTGCCACCTTTTCTTCCTCACAAAGCCGCGGAAGCTGCGCCGTGTTTACGCCGCTGATGTCTACTTTATACATCGCCATTTCTGCTGTCCTCCCTTTTTTGTGCGGGGGAAGACCACTTGAGTCTTCCAGAAATCCCCTTAAAAACAGTATCGGCGTAGGACTGTTTTTTTATACGGCAAAATATAAGGGACTGTAAAATAACGCGCAGTTACTTTACAGTCCCTTTTTGTTTTTATAGCCGCACCACCGGCAAAGAATGCGATTCCAAAAGCCGCGGCACCAAAAGCTCCATCGGCACACCCTCGCGAACGGGTACTCCCTCCTCTTTCGCCGTACGAATCGCGGTAAAGACAAAATCCGCCGCCTTCCCCGCCGCATCCGGTAGGCCTTGACCGGATAAAAGTGCGCCGCAAAGCACGGAGGTAAACAAATCGCCGGTCCCCGGGTAATGCGTATGTAAATAAGGGTTTTCAATTTTATAGAGCGCATTTTCACTCCGGTCGTATACCAAAATTGCAACCGTTTTGTCGCAAGGCACGCCTGTTATCACGACAGAGCCCCTGGTTTTTTTTACCAGCACCTCCATGCAGCGCATCGCACATGCAAGGCTTTTTTCCATCCTTTCGCCGGTCAGAAAACAGGCCTCGGTTAAATTCGGCGTAATTACATCCGCCTTTTCCGCGAGGCGTTCCATCGCCTGCACCATCGTCTCGTCAAAGCAGTCATAGCATTTGCCGTCATCCGCGAAAACGGGGTCGACCACCACAAGCGGCGCCGCCGTTTCTTCTATAAATTGTTTTGTAATCTCGACACCCTTAGCCGACCCGATAAATCCGGTATAAATACAGTCAAACCGGCAGTTTTCCTTTTTCCAATGCCGAAAACAGCGCGCCAGAAATCCGGTCATATCCTCCATGGCATACGCAGTATAAAAGCCGGTGATGGAGGAGAGCACCGCCGTCGGCGCAGGACAGGCCTGATGCCCCAAAACGCTTAAAGTGGGAAGTACCACCGTAAGGGAGCTGCGGCCAAACCCCGCGATGTCATGAATTGCGGCTACCTTTTTGATAAGCCGCCCCCTATTCATGAAACTTCTCCATAAATGCTTGATTCTCACCCCGTAAAAACGCGTCCGCCTCGGCGTTGATCTGGGGAACTTCCGTTTGCGCGGGCGCTTCGTTTTTCTGACAAGCGCAACACGCAATGCACAAAAGCCCTATAAAAAAGGCTGCTTTTCGTTTCATCTGTTTTCCTCCTGTTTTTATTGCTTTTTGCCGTAATTTCATTCTTTTTCAATCATTATAACACACCATTTTTACCGTGTCAACACGCGAAAAAGCAAAAATAGTAAGTGAGAAAACAAGAGAAAATGAGAGGAAAAGCGAGAAAACAAGAGGAATGCAAAATAAAAATAAAAAAATTCGAAAAATCTATTGACAAACGCCAAATTCTGGCGTATAATAGGCAAGCATTGAAAAAAACGGAGGTAAAAGCACATGAAGAGTTTTATGGCAAAGCCGTCTGATGTAAAAAGAAGCTGGTATATCATTGATGCAGCTGGCAAGCCGGTAGGCCGCGTGGCCGCTACAGTGGCAACACTGCTCCGCGGCAAGCACAAGCCCACCTTTACGCCGCATGTTGATTGTGGGGACCATGTCATCGTAATCAACTGTGCAGAAGCAATCTTTACCGGCAAAAAGCTGGATCAGAAGTCTTACTACAGACACAGCGGATATGTCGGCGGTTTAAAAGAAACGAGTGCGCGCGCTATGATGCGCACTAATGCAGACCGGGCAATGTTCCTTGCTATCAAGGGCATGATTCCGGACACAACGATCGGCCGTGAAGCGCTGACGAGACTGCGTGTTTATAAAGACGCAGCCCATAAGCATGCAGCGCAGAAGCCCGAAGTTTGGGAATAAGGAGGTAACAGATTATGGCAGAGAAAACTGAATTCTACGGAACAGGCAGAAGAAAGAAATCCGTTGCCAGGGTACGCCTTTTCCCCGGAACGGGCAATGTAACCATCAATGGCAGAAATATTGATGAATACTTCGGCCTTGAAACCTTAAAGACTATCGTTCGTCAGCCCCTGGATATCACCGGGCAGCTTGGCAAAATGGATGTCGTTTGTAAGGTAGTAGGCGGCGGTGTAACCGGTCAGGCCGGTGCTATCCGTCACGGTATCGCCAGAGCACTTCTTATTGTAGACGAGAACAATCGTGCTGCACTGAAGAAAGCCGGCTTCCTCACGCGTGACCCGAGAATGAAGGAAAGAAAGAAATATGGTCTGAAGGCTGCTCGTCGCGCACCGCAGTTTAGTAAGAGATAGTATTTCCGGATTATCCCATGCCGTTTTTTCGGCGTGCAGATATAAGTTTGTATTGTATGATTTAATTTTCCGCCGCATGAAAAGGTTTTGCGGCCCACAGGAAGGAGGGAAAAAGATGAATAAAGCAGAACTGATTGCTGCTATGGCACAGGATGCAGAAATCTCGAAGAAGGATGCAGAAAAGGCTTTAGCCGCTGCTCTTGGTACGATTACCGATACGCTCGCAAAGGGTGGTAAGGTTCAGCTGGTTGGTTTCGGTACTTTTGAAACCCGTCAGCGCGCCGCACGCACCGGCAAAAACCCCCAGACAGGTGCTGAGGTTAAGATTCCGGCAGCCAAGGTTCCGGTATTCAAAGCCGGCAAGGTCCTGAAGGAAACTGTAAAATAAGGCAAACATATAAAGCGGCAGTTCTTTGGAACTGCCGCTTTTTTTATCTTAATTTTGTTTTTGCACCATCTTGTACGCATCGTAGAAGCGATAATACGGGCAAGACTGTGCCCCGCCATAAAAGGCAGAAACCGCATCCTCATCTACCGGCGCCGCGCAAGTCTCCTCGTCCTCCATAAAATACGCGCAGCTTTCACATTGCATATCGTCCATATCCTACTCCCCTTTCTACTCGGGCAGTACCTTTGACAAGGCCTGCAGGTTGGACACGATCGTATCGAGCGTTTTATAAAAATTATTCCGCTCCTCCTCCGTAAGACCGTACCCGACCTTTTCCACTACATCGTCAATCGAATCCATCAGCTTTTCATAGACCAAAAGGCCGCTGGGTGTAATTTTATAGAGCATTCTGTATTTCCGTCCCAGCCCTTCCGCACAGATATAGTCGTGCTTTTTAAGATGCGCCAGGCTTTTAGAAATTCCGGCCTTGTCCTCGCCGCAAAGCATGCAAAGCTGTGCCGGCGTAAGCCCCTCGTTTGCATGCTTGCCCAGAAAAAACAAGCACATCACATTAGCCGCCCGCAGGCCGAATTTTTGCATTTCATGCGCCTTGATTTTTAGAATGCACTTATACGCTTCCGTAATATTGCGATTAAACTCTTCAAACCGCTTTCGCAAGGCAAGGCTCCTTTCTCGTCTTTTTAGCACTACTCAGTATACATGTCCTTTTCCTTTTTGTCAATAGCTTCGGTATAAAATACAGTGCTATTCGTCCTTTTCTATCTCCGCCTCGTATCGTTTTCCTACCCGCAAATCGGCGCGGTACACCGCCCCGCGCACAATGGCCGTCGCGCCGTATCGCGCACGGATATCGTCAACCACCCGGTCAATGTCCTCCTCTTGTTTTTGCTTTGCATCCCTTAAAAAACAGAGCTGTCTACCGGTTTCTCTGACAAGATGCGTAAGCGAAACGCCCAAAAGCCGAAGCGGCGTTTCGCCATCCCAAAGCGCATCGAAAAGACGCAGGGCGTGCTTATAAATTTCGAGCGTCCCATCTATGGGCGTCTGCAGCGTTTTCTGATGGGAATGGTTTTGGAAGGCGGATGAGCGAATCGTCACCGCCACACAGCCTGTCTTCGCGCCGTCCGCCCGCATCCGTGCAGAAACGCTGTCCGAAAGCGCTAGCAAAACGCGTGCTCCCTCCTCGCGCTCGGTAACATCCGTCTCAAGGGTTGTGGAAACGCTATATCCTTTCGCTTCCTCCGGCGCCGCCAGCACCGGCGTTTCGTCCCGTCCGCACGCACTTGCGTAAACTTGGGCGCCGTGGCGCGCCCCTAAAACAGACATCAGAATTGCCTCACCCGCACGCACAATTTCACCCACCGTAGTAATCCCGCATTTTGCAAGCTTTTCCGCCGTGGCGCGGCCGGTCATAAAGAGATCGCCTGCCGGAAGGGGCCAGAGCTTTTCCGGAATTTCACGCGCAAAGAGCGTGTGCACACGATTGGGCTTTTCAAAATCGCTTGCCATTTTTGCGAGCAGTTTATTCTCGCCAATGCCGATATTGACGGTAAAGCCGAGTTCCCGATAAATATGCTCCCGTATCGTGTGTGCAATCGCAACCGGATCGGGATATAAAAGAGAAGTCCCGGTCATATCTAAAAAGCATTCATCAATTGAAAACTTTTCGACTATGGGCGTATACGCGCGGCAAATCTTCATAAACGCCCGGGAATTTCGCTCGTAAAGGCGGGGGTCGGGCGGAAGCAAAAGCAGATTCGGACACTTTTTAAGTGCCAGGCCCACCGGTTCACCGGTTTGAACGCCTGCTTTCTTTGCCAAAATCGATTTTGCCAGAATGATGCCGCTCCGGCGCGCAGGGTCGCCCCCGATGGCCGACGGCACTTCCCGGATATCCTCGCCTGTTTTTTCAAGCTGGCGAACGGCTTCCCACGATAAATACGCACTATTGACATCAATATGAAAAATCAGTCGTTCCACCGCTTTTCCCCCTTTTCTTTATCGTACCATACTCGCGCCTTTTTTGCAAGGGAAATCATCTCCAAAAAGACGCCTCGATTTTTTGTATGCCTTTAAAAGTATCGGGGCATTCTATGGAAGGAGGTGACATAGCTTGCAAAATCAGACTGCCGTTATTGTAGGTGCCGGTGCCGTCGGCGCCACCATTGCTTTTACTCTTCTTACGAAGGAACGCTTTCGTGAGATTATCCTTTTGGACATTGACCATGAAAAGGCCGAGGGCGAGGTTTTGGACCTTTCGCACGGGATTCCCTTTGTGCGCCCTGCCAAAATCCGCACCGGAAGCTTTGCGGACTGCAAAAAGGCCGATGTCCTGATTCTCGCCGCCGGTGCCGCCCAGAAACCGGGCGAAAGCCGGACGGATCTGCTTTCCAAAAATGCGGACATTTTCCGGAACATTCTCGAAAACATTATGCGTTATTGCCGGAAAGACGCACTCTTTCTTGTGGTGACAAATCCCGTGGATGTGCTCACCTATGTAACGCTGCAAATCACCGCCCTCCCCCCTTCGCAGGTGCTGGGAACCGGCACCGTGCTCGATACCGCACGGCTTCGGAGCGAGCTTGCAGCACACACGCAGGTGGACCCGCGGGACATCCACGCCTATGTGCTTGGTGAGCATGGCGATACCGAGGTGTTTGCATGGCAAAGCGCAAACATCTGCGGCCTTTCTATTTCGGATTTTTGTCAGTGCTGCGGAAAATGCAGCGGAAAAAGTATCCGGGAAATCGGCAAAAGTGTGCGGGATGCGGCTTATGAAATTGTTTCCAGAAAAGGCGCAACCTATTACGCCATCAGTCTTGCGACCGAACGCATTCTCCGCGCCCTCGAAGGCGAGCACGCACTCCTGACCGTTTCCGCTCTTCTTATGGGGGAATACGGCATTTCAGATGTGTGCCTGTCCATTCCACGCATTCTCGGAAGCGGCGGCGTTGAGCGAAGTATTTCGCTTCCACTCTCCGGCGAGGAGCTTGTCCTTCTTAAGGAAAGCGCGGCGCATCTTAAGGCGCTGCAAAAAGAAATCGGCTACTAAACCTAAAAAAGATGCAGCTTCCTCCTTCTGCATCTTTTTTCGTTTTTAAGAAATAGACACGACCTGCCCAATGCCGGTAAGCGTTACCACCTTTTCGAAAACGCCCGCGCGCAAAAGTCTGCCTACATCTTCCCTTAAAAGCACATCCTCCCGGTCCTTTCCGTGTGCCGAGCAAATCACGCGGACGCCGCTGTAGGCAAGCATTTCCACCGCGCGGCAATCGGCCTCGCCGCCAAGCTCGTCTGTGATGACCACCTGGGGCGACATTCCCCTTAGAAGCATCTGCATCGCCTGTGCTTTCGGGCAGCCGTCATATACATCGGCATAAATGCCCACATCATGCTGCGGCGTTCCTCTGTACATGGCGGCAATTTCTCCGCGCTCATCAGCAATCCCGACTGTGAAGCCGTACGCCTCGCCGGCGAGGCAGCGCGCTATATCCCGAAGCATCGTCGTTTTGCCGCAGCCGGGCGGTGAAACAACCAGCGTGTTTTCGATATCTCCTTCCGGCACAATAAACGGTAAAACCGAATCCGCCGCGCCGATTATCTCGTGTACAATCCGCAGATGAATGGACGAAATGTCCGTAAGACACCGGATTGTTTCTCCCTCCTGCACCGTGCGGCCGCAAAAGCCGGCGCGGTGCCCGCCGGGAAGCGTGACAAACCCTTGCCGCAGTTCCGCTTGCCTTGCGTAAACGGAATTCTGGCACATCCGCTGGGCTGTCCGCTGGATATTATCCGCGGAAACCGGCTCGCTTGTAAGATGGTAAAGCTTATCCGCCAAAAGCACCGCCGGCGCCCCCGCACGAAGACGGATTTCCCGAATGTTTTCGCTCTGCGGCGCAAAGTTTGCAAGCGCCTCGGAAACTGCCGTGGGGAAATAATAGAATAGAGTAGAAATGTCCATACGCCATCTCCTTCTTTTTTCTTATATCTATGTCCTTCCCCCCTCCGATATGCACAAAAAAGGGGCTGCAGCAAAAGATAATCCTTTACTGCAGCCCCTTCGTCATTTCTTTTTTATTCGGCAGGCATTATGATAATCGTTGTCGCCTCAAATGCGCCGTTTGAGATTGCGCCGGTTACAGAAACCTGCATGCCGGCTTTTAGGTCTTTTGCGGTCTTTGTCGCACCGTCGACGCTATTGATAACCTTCAGGTTTGTACGCTTTGTAAATACCTGCATGCTCGAAACCGTTCCGTTTTCACCCGGTACCGTAAGGGTGAAGAAGCCGTAGGAAGCATTGATGGTCTCGATTGTGCCGGTAATGGCAGCCGAAGAAGCCGGCGCCGTGCTCGTCAGCGATACAATCGTTTCGCTATCCACGCTTGCGGAAATGTTGGCGCCGAGGCGCAAATCGTAAATGGTGCCTGTCTTTCCGTCTACCGTGTAAACGCAATCTCTTGCAAGACTATAGCTGCTTACCGCGTTATTGGCACGGATTTTAATCGACGGCAGCGTTGCGATGACAATTTCTTCAATCGTGCCTTGTGTCATGAACTTACTGCTGGTTGCAACAACCGCAGCTACCTTTTCATAGCGAAGCGTAATCGTCACCTTATCGCCGACAAGAATTTCATCGATATCCACGGCAGAATTATTTCGTTTCGCCGTTACCGCGCTGGCAACCGGATACATCTCGACCGTGCCGTTCGTCAGGCGTACGCCAAACGCTAAAACGGGCTCAAGCACGATGCTCTCAATTGTACCCTTGATGCTTCTTTCGCTCTCAAACGCTTCAATCACAACAATTTCGCCTTCGCGAATCTGCAGTTTTACTGCCTGCAGACGCTTTAAATCCTTCAGCGCGCCGGTGCTTCCTTCATAGGTAATGGAAGCCGTTTCCGCAATCGGATAGGTCATAATGTTTTCGGTGTCCTCCAGCGGGAATACGGAAAGCTTCTTTTCGCTTCCGCTGATATTGACAGAAGAAATGGCACCTTCAAACACCAGATCCGGCTCATTTGTAAGGATATCCAGGCTATATACAACCTTATCGCGGCTTGTCACTAAAATATCTGCACCCAGCGCAATGCGGGAAAACTCTACGCTATATCCGTCCTGCTTGATAAGGGGCTCTATGTCATACGGAATTTCGACGCGCACTTCTTCGCCATCCTCCGTCAGAAGCACAAGGCTTTCCAGCTCGCCGTCAACCTCTTTGACCACGCCGGTCTGGAAGGTTTCTTTCGCAAGGCCGCGCATGCGGTACAAAAGCGTTGCAATCTGGGCACGGTTCACCTCGCCCATCGGCACAAAATTGCCGCCATCCATGCCATTCATAAGGCCGGCATCGGTTACAAAGCGTACAAAGGGCTTTGCATCAGCGGGGATATCTGCCGAGTCTTTATATTCCCCGGTCGAGGCGTCTGCGTTCGTTTCATCAGCCGCGCCCATTACACAGGTCAAAAGCTTGGCCACCTCATAGCGCTTCATACCGGCATTGGCATTGTCGCCCCCGATATAGAAAGAAAGTTCCTTTTCGGAAAGCACTTCCTTATACAAGAGGAATGCAACCTCTGCTTTATAAGGAATGTCATACTTTTCCAAAATATCGGCATAAAATTCTGCCGCAAACGCTGCAAACGGCTCTACCGCCTCGTCGGTAAAGCCCAGAATGCGGGCACTTAAAACCAGCGCTTCCATTTTCGTTACGGTTCGGCCGGGCTTAAAGGTATTGTCGGTATACCCTTTAATAATCCCGTCCTCCACCATTTCTTCCACCGCTTCCAGCGCCCAGCTGTAACTGGTGCTGGTCACATCCGGGAAGGTGGCCGCTACCGCCGGGAGCGCTATCGCGGCGAAAACGAGCACCGAAAGGAGCATGCTAATTACTTTTTTCTTCATGAGAAATTCCGTCCCTTCCTCTTTTAATTTGGACTTTTTCGTTTCATTCCGTGCCCCGTTTACGGCTGATAATTCTCCGCAAAATCCACGGATGGCACTTTATCTCTTTTATTATACCATATCTTGTTTAAACTTTCAACTTTTTTTGTCTAAAAAAGAATTTTTTTTGCGCGCCGCTCATGCGCGCGCCTGCATTTACGGCGTATAGCGTTTTTGCAGCGTAGCGGCCTCACCGTTTCGGATAACGAGAATCGTGTTATGCGGCGTGAAATTATAGCGGAGGCCTTCTTTGTCGGCAAGGAAATCGGCCGCAGAATATTCTTTTACATTCTCAAGGTCTGACTCGTCCCGATATAGGAAAGCGTCCGAAACCGGAAGTGTAACTTCGCCGATTTCATAGTGTGCCCGCACATCGCTCATTCCGCTTTCGTAAAAGACTTCGTCTCCTTCCGAAAACAGCTCAAATCCGCCCTTTTCCACCCCGCCGTTTATGCGGACAAGGCCGGAGGCAAGGCGCTCTAAATCCGTAATCTCTATTTCTTCCCCGAGGCGCATGATTCTGTCCCCCGCCTTGAGCGCTTCTATATCTGCTGCCGCATAAAAGTCGTACACATGCACCTTGACCTTCATCTGCATTTTGCCGTTGTCATCTATATAGGCGTTTCCTTTTTCAAAAGAAATGGCCACGGTGCAGTCGGTGAGATTTGCAGGGTCAAGCGTTTGCGGCAAGGGGGATATGACCTTCTTTGCGGGTTCTTTTATGCCGCAACCTGCGAAGAGCAAAAGACACAGCATGAGCGCGATTCCAGACCATAGCATTTTCTTCATTTTTCATATTCTCCTTTTCAAGTTTTTGTACTATAATCTTACCACAATGTAAGCTGAAATTCAACATGTTTTTGTTGACAATCCGTTGTTTGAACAATATAAATCCCTCCTTCAGCCCCTTTTTCTTAAAAATCTAAATAAAAAATATATTCCTTCGCCGATACTTTTAAATGGTGCTGTGGCATAATACCGCCGTTCTTGCACAACCACAGGTTTCCATTTCCCACACCCTTCACATAAATCTAAATCTTTTGATAGAATATACCTTCTTTCCCCGTCCGCCATCCCGTTTATCCTTTTGTAACACTCCAAACAAAACTCTGCCATACTATTTTCCCCCAAACCAGAATATATTTATATAAGTATATATCTTCTTATAGGGATTGTCAAGGGGATATATATTTATTAAAATGTATAAAGAGGTGAGCTTATGATAAGAATCACGCTGGATTCTGTTCTGAAGAATCGTAATATTTCGCGATATGCGTTAGCAAAACGCACCGGCATTCGTTATCATATCATTGACAATTATTATAAAAACAAGGTTGTTCGGTATGACAGCTTTATTTTAGATAAAATTTGTACATCCCTGGACTGCAAGATTGAGGATATCATTACATTTGAAAAAGAATAGCACCGGATTTATCGCTTTAAATCCGGTGCTTTTTTGTGGGGTTGCGCCCAAAATGGGGGAATTATCTTGGTGATATACTGGCTCTCACATACATAATAGATGC
>JAZSDW010000045.1:0-7151 GCA_045531355.1 Clostridia bacterium
CAGTACGGGTGCTCCCGACTCCGCAGTCCGCAAACATGGTTCGCGGCTGCTTCGACGAACCTACGCCTTTGGCGAATGGTTCCACCCCTTAGGGCTTTTCGCCATCAAAAAAGAACCCCCCATAAAGGGTGCTTTTTTGATGGCGGAGAGAAAGGGATTCGAACCCTTGATGGGGTATTAGCCCATACACGATTTCCAGTCGTGCGCCTTAGACCAGCTCAGCCATCTCTCCATGCGACTTTCCCATTATACTATATACATGCGGAAAAGTCAAGTCTTTTCTATAAATTTTTTTGGAATCTACGCAGAGCGGATTACAGGGTCACAATGGGGATATCCAGATATGCCAGCTTGTCTTCCCATTTTATAAAGTCATAGCAAAGGAAATCCTTGTGATGGCAATCGCTGGCAAGCACCACAGCGCCGCCTTGCGAAGCCAAATATTCGAGCTGGGCCTCGGCGGGATAGGGTGTGGTGCGATAGCCGCGCGCAATAGCGCCTGTGTTGACTTCAAAGGGGATATCATACGGTAAAAGTGCATCCATTGCCGCTTGCCACGCTACCGTATAACGCGGATCCGTTTCGTCAAAGAACTGACCGTCCTCATTAAATTTGGAAACGAGGTCAAAATGACCGATGACATTCGGCTCCATAACCTCACATAGCTCAGCGACGGTCGCATAATACGCCTCGCAAAGCGCATAAAAATCCCCGTAAAACACCTCGTCACCCAACCAGCCGAATGCGGCCGGGGAGCCGTCGATGGGATAATAGATACCGTCCTTCTTGACATAATGGACAGAGCCGATGACAAAGTCGTAGCCACTTGGATCGTCCGTGGCATAGCGATCTTGCTCAATGCCGCACAAAATACGGATTTTCCCGGAAAAATCGGCTTGTAGCGACCGGATTTCTTCCCGATAGGCTTCTTCCTTTTCTTTCAGAAGGCAATAGCTTTCATCGAAATCTGTATAGCTATGTGCGGAAAAGCCGATTGCGGTCATGCCTTTTTGTATGGCTGCCTCCACCATTTCGCGCGGGGTGTGCGCGCCATCACAAAAGCGGGTATGCACATGAAAATCAGCAGTAATCATTTGGTCATCTTCTCCTGTTTTACTTTGTGGTCAATGACATGGCGCGAGGCAAGCTCGGCGTGAATATCGGAAAGCGAAATCCCCATTTCAATCATCATGACCATCACATGATAGGTGAGGTCCGCAATCTCATAAATGGCTTCCTTCTTATCGTTGTCTTTTGCGGCAATAATAACCTCTGTCGATTCTTCGCCCACCTTTTTTAGTATTTTGTCGAGCCCTTTTTCAAAGAGGTAGGTGGTATAGGATCCTTCTTTTTTCTCCGTTTTCCGGCCCTCAATCAAAGTCATGAGTGCTTCTAAAGAGAAAGCCGAGCGCTCGTCATTTTCCCAGACGGGCTTTGTAAAGCAGGAATCGGTGCCTTCGTGACAGGCGGGGCCTTCCTTGTCGACTAAAACTACGAGTGCATCACCGTCACAATCGGCCGTAATCGAAACAATGTGCTGAAAATTCCCGCTTGTCTCGCCTTTGCGCCAGAGTGTTTGGCGCGAACGGCTGAAAAAGCAGGTTTTCTTTTCCTCGATGGAAATCGAAAGACTTTCCCGGTTCATATAGGCGAGGGTAAGCACTTTTTTGCTTTCCGCATCAACAACGATGGCCGGGATTAAACCATTTTCATCAAACTTCAAATTTTCAATCTGCATAAAGGTTCGTTCCTTTCTGTTATATACGCACCGGAATCGCTTCCGCTGCCAGTTTTTTCTTTAAATTGGGAATCGCAACTTCCCCAAAGTGGAAAATCGAAGCGGCGAGACCGGCATCAACGGCCGGCAAAGTTTTAAAAAGCGTGACGAAGTCTTCTATTTTGCCTGCACCGCCGGAGGCGATAACAGGCACGCTGACAACTTCACACACTTTTGCCAGCATCTCAAGGTCGAAGCCGTTTTTCACGCCGTCGGTGTCAATGGAGTTGACAACGATTTCGCCCGCCCCCATGTCCACGCATTTCCGGATCCAGCTGATAGCTTCCATGCCGGTGTTTTCGCGGCCGCCTTTTGCAAAGACGCGGAAAGCACCGTCCACCCGCTTTACATCGACCGATAAAACTACGCATTGGTCGCCATACCGTTTTGCGGCTTCATATATGAGCGCCGGATTTCGTATGGCGCCGGAATTGACGCTGACTTTATCCGCACCACAGTGTAGCACGCGGTCAAAATCATCCAGCGTATTAATACCGCCACCTACCGTCAGCGGAATAAAAATAGTGCGCGCCACTTCACGGAGAATGTCGGTAAAAAGTGCGCGTCCTTCGGCCGAAGCCGTAATGTCATAAAACACAAGCTCGTCCGCGCCACATTTACTGTAGTATTGGCCAAGGGAAACGGGGGAGGAGACATCGGAGAGCCCCTCGAAATTGACACCCTTAACAACGCGACCGTCTTTTACATCCAGGCAGGGAATGATTCGTTTTGTTATCATTTGGCCACCTCAATTGCTTCTTTCAGTGTAATGGCACCGGTATAGTATGCCTTGCCGATAATTGCCCCGTAAAGCCCAAGCGAGGCAAGGTGGGCAACATCATCTAGGGAAGAAACGCCGCCGGAAGCAACAATTTGCATCGAAAATGCGCGGGAAAGGTCCGCATAAAGCTGCCGGTTTGTACCTTGCATGGCGCCGTCTTTGGAAATATCCGTGCAAATCAGCGTTTGCACGCCGAGATCTTGCATACGCCCGACGAAGGAAAACGCATCCTGATCCGATTTTTCGGTCCAGCCGTGCGTAGCGATAAATCCATCACGAATATCGGCTCCAACGGCGATTTTCTCGCCGTATTTTTCTACGGCCTCCCTGAGAAATGCTTCGTTTTCCACCGCTGCTGTGCCTAAAATCACGCGGTCGATACCAATGGAAATGTAGCGGTCAATGACCTCCATGCTTCGGATGCCACCGCCAATTTCGGAAAACAGGCCACCGCTTTCTATAATTTTGGAAACGGCCGCAAGGTTTGGCGTTGTCCCCGCCTTTGCCCCTTCCAGATCCACAAGATGAATGCATGAAGCACCGGCTGCCTTAAAATCCGCCGCAATTTCGGCGGGATTTTCGCTATACACCGTCATGCGGTTATAGTCGCCCTTATAAAGGCGAACGGCCTTTTCTTCGTATAAGTCAATTGCAGGAAAAATCAGCATACTCTGCCCTCCATATCACAAAATGCACGCAGGATGGAAAGCCCAACTTCGCCGCTTTTTTCCGGATGGAACTGGCATCCGAACACATTCCCCGTTTCCACGGCCGCAACGAGCGGTGCACCATAAGAACAGGTGGCAATTACGCTGTCTGCGCAATTTGTACCGGAGAAGGAATGCACGAAGTACACAAAATCCCCTTCCTTTATATAACGGAACAGACGGGATGATTTTGGAAAATGCAGTGCATTCCAGCCAATGTGCGGAATTTTCAGTTCCTCGGGGATAACCTCACGAATCGGACGGATTTCACCGTGTACAAGGCCTAATCCTTCATGCTCGCCGTATTCGAAGCTTTTATCAAACAGAAGCTGCATGCCGAGGCAGATCCCTAAAATGGGTTTCCCTTTGGCGGCTTCTTCGCAAACAAGTGCAGCCAGTCCCGAGGTGCGAAGCTTATTTGCTGCATCCTCAAACGCACCTACGCCCGGCAGAATTATCTTGTCGGCAAGGCGGATTTCCTCGGGGGTATGACTTACAAACACATCGGCACCAATCGCTGAAAAAGAGCTTTGAAGCGAAAATAAATTCCCAACACCGTAGTCTACAATGGCAATCATTTGAGCACTCCTTTTGTGGAAGGAATTTCATCCTTGGCGTCTACATCAATAGCAACCGCCTCGCGAAGAGCGCGGGAGACGGCTTTGAAAGCGCCTTCAATGATGTGGTGTGCATTTTGCCCGGCAAGAGAGCGCAGATGGAGATTGCAGGAAGCCTCGCGTGTAAAAGCGAGCCAGAATTCCTCACAAAGCTGGGTGTCAAAGGTACCCACCTTTTCTGTGGGAATTTCGAGCGCATATCCTAAAAAGCTCCGGCCGGAAAGGTCTACTGCAGAAAGAATCAAAGCTTCGTCCATCGGCAAAATCGTACTTCCGTAGCGGGTGATGCCCCGCTTTTCGCCCAGTGCCTCCCGGAAGGCGGTGCCAAGGCAGATGCCAATATCCTCAACCGTGTGGTGGTCATCTACCTCCGTATCTCCCTGACAGGAAACCGAAAGGTCAAAGCGGCCATGCTTTGCAAAAAGCGTCAGCATATGGTCTAAAAATCCGCAGCCGGTTGCCACTTCGCTTTTTCCGGTTCCGTCCAGACATAAAGAAAGTGAAATGTTGGTTTCTGCCGTTGTTCGTGTTAAGGTTGCAGTTCGCATATTATGATCCCTCCAATAAATCCCGTATGGTTTTGAGAAGTGTGTCCATTTCTTCTTTTGTACCAATGGTAATCCGGTTATAGTCTATAATCCGGCGGTTTTGAAAATGCCGGATGAGAATCCCTCTTTCGCGAAGCTTTTTATAAAGCGTGTCGCCTGGGAAAGAAGGATGTGCGGCAAAAAGGAAATTGGCAAAGCTATCCGTAAGTGTAAAGCCCATTTCCAAAAGTGCATCCGCAGTATATTTCCGCGTTTCCAGAATCGTTTTGAGATTCGCTCTGGTATAGGCTTCATCCGCTAAAACGCCGAGCCCTGCGGCACCGGTCATGCGGTTGACATTATAGGGGTTTGTGGAATATTTAATGGCATTTAAATCCGCAATCAGCCGGCGGTTTCCAATGCCCATGCCGAGCCGTCCGCCCGCCATGGAGCGTGATTTGGAAAAGGTCTGCGTGACGAGAAGGTTATCGTACTTATGAATCAGGGGCACGGCACTTTCACCGCCAAAATCAATGTACGCCTCGTCGATAACGACAACAGAATCCGGATTGCTCTTGACAATTGCCTCAATTTCCGAAAGGGGCAGAAGAAGACCGGTGGGCGCGTTGGGGTTAGCGATGAAAATCGGCTTTCCGATTCCCATATATGCCGCAGAATCAATTGTGAAATCATCGCGCAGCGGAATTTCTTCATAGGGAACGGAATTGATTTGCGCAAACACAGAATAAAATCCGTAGGTGATATCCGGAAAAACGGCGGGGTGCGCTTCATCACAAAACGCCATAAAGGCGAAATTCAGAATTTCGTCGGAGCCGTTTGTCAGGAGCACTTCCTCGCGCTCCACGCCCCAAAGGGCAGCGACCGCTTCCGTAAGATCCCGACTTTCCGGATCGGAATAAAGCTGAAGATGCTTTGCCGCCTTTTGGGCATATTCCACCGCCTTCGGGGAAGGCGGGAAGGGCGATTCGTTGGTATTGAGCTTAATATAACGGGTATCCTTCGGTTGCTCGCCGGGTGTATAAGGCACGAGCGACGAAAGACGCGAGCTTAAAAAGCGACTCATTTTGGTTCCTCCGTACGGATGCGGGCGCTTTTTGCATGTGCCGTCAGCCCTTCCTGCTCGGCAAAGAAGGCAACATCATCTGCAATGCGGGCGAGAGCATCCTTTGAAAAATAAGTATATTGCGATTTTTTCACAAAATCGTCTACCGAAAGCGGGCTTGCAAATTTTGCCGTGCCGCTGGTGGGTAGGGTGTGGTTCGGGCCTGCCATGTAATCGCCGAGTGCCTCCGGGCAGTTTTTGCCAAGAAAAATGCTGCCGGCGTGGCGAATCGAATCGAGATAGTCGAAGGGATTATCCACACAAAGTTCCAGATGCTCCGGCGCAAGCGCATTCGAAAGTTCGATGGCCTCGGCGAAGGTGGGAACCACGATGATTTTTCCGTTTTCGTCTATCGAGGTGCGTGCAATTTCGTAGCGAGATAAGAGCGGGAGCTGTATTTCAAGCTCTTTTTGCACCTCTTCGGCAAGCGCGGGCGAATCTGTAATTAAAACGGCGCTGGCCATTTTATCGTGTTCGGCCTGCGAAAGAAGATCTGCTGCAATGGCGGCTGGGTCCCCGGTTTCATCCGCGATGACCAGAATTTCGCTCGGCCCTGCAATCATATCAATTGAAACCTGCCCGAACACCTGCTTTTTCGCTTCGGCGACGAAGGCGTTTCCAGGGCCGACGATTTTGTCTACCTTCGGAATCGTTTCTGTGCCATAGGCAAGCGCGGCGATTGCCTGTGCGCCGCCTACTTTGTAAATCTTGTCAACGCCCGCAATTGAAGCCGCGGCTAAAATGACAGGATTTATGCTGCCATCCGCTTGCGGGGGTGTGACCATCACAACCTCGGGACAGCCTGCAATTTTGGCGGGAATGGAGTCCATCAAAACGGTAGAGGGGTATGCCGCCGTACCGCCGGGCACATAGAGACCGGCCCGGTCTACAGGGGTAATCTTCTGCCCCATAATTACGCCGTTCGCGTCGCTTATGCGAAAGCCTGTGCGAACCTGATTTTCGTGGAAGGCGCGGATATTTTTCGCTGCATGGCGCAAAACCGAAAGGAAGCGGGGCGATACAGAGGCGACCGCTGCTTCTATCTCTTCCTTTGTGACAAGAAGAGAGGAGAGATGCGCCTTATCAAATTTTTCCGTATAGCGGTAAAGCGCTTCATCCCCGTTTTGACGCACATCGTCTATAATGGCAGAAACAGAAGCGGCGACATCGACCACAGCCGTTGCACGCGAGAAAACTTCCGCGGGCGATACCTGTTCGTAGTTTAAAATTTTAATCATGCTTTTTCATTCCTTACTGCTTTTGTCGCGCCCATCGAGCGAAGCTAAAAGCGATTCGATGGGGGCGGACTTGAATTTAAAGCTTGCTTTGTTTGCAATCAGCCTTGCGCTAATGGGTACAATCGTTTCGATAACTTCTAAATTGTTTTCTTTGAGGGTAGTGCCGGTTTCCACAATGTCGGCAATCACATCGGAAAGGCCGAGGATTGGGGCGATTTCAATGGAACCGTTTAAGTGGATAATATCAATCTCGCGGCCGCGTGCGGCGTAATAGTTTTTCGTGATATTTGTAAATTTTGTAGCTACGCGCAAGGTTTTTTTCGGATTATCGCGAAAACCTGCCATCGCCGCGACGGCCATGCGGCATTTGCCGATGTCCAG
>JAZSDW010000066.1:0-7136 GCA_045531355.1 Clostridia bacterium
CGGCCATGCGGCATTTGCCGATGTCCAGGTCCAGAAGCTCGTAGACATCGGGCGTATATTCGAGCAGGATATCTTTTCCCGCAACGCCGATATCAGCTGCGCCGCGTTCTACATAAATGGCAACATCCGATGGCTTTACCCAGAAATAGCGGACACCCTTTTCCGGATTTTCAAAAATTAGCTTCCGGTTGTTTTCGAGAATGGAGGGACAGGGGAAGCCGGCCTGGGCAAACAGCGCATATACCTTTTCACCGAGGCGCCCTTTCGGCAGGGCAATATTAAGCATGGGTTTCAAGGATTTCCACCCCTCTTTCCTGTAATTTCAAAAGTTGCTTGTACTTAATTTTTTCAGGAACGCTTCTTTGCGCCATCACGCTTTTCCCGTTAGCGGTCAGAAGGCCGATTGCCTCCGCGAGTGCAGAAAGATCAGCGTTTTCGTCGTATAAAAGCACCGTATCCACATCGTAGCCATCTTCCTCTGAAGGGAGCTGCTCCAGCATATCCAGATAGAGCGCAAAGCCGATGGCGTCGGCGCATTTTCCCATCTTTTCCATAAGCTTTCCGTACTGGCCGCCGGAAAGAATGCCCGAGGAAAGCCCGTTAATAAAGCCTTTAAAGACAACGCCGTTATAATATTTCCGGTTGTGAATGACGGAAAAATCAATATGGATTCTGTCGCCAAATCCGCACTGCATAAGAAGCGAAAGTGCCGCGCGAAACTCTGCAATTGCCACACGATTTTCCGGAATTTCCAAAGCGGAAAGAAGCGGTAAAACAGTTTCGGCAGGGCCATAGGCGCGGACGAGTGCTTCCAGCTTTTCGGAAGAAATGCCCTCGCTGCGGCAAATTTCCCTTAGACCATGCAGATTTTTTTCGCTGATACAGGTAAGAATGCTTGCTTTAGCGGCGTGCGAAGCGCTCGAGGTGTCAAGAAGCGGGGAGAGAATCCCCATGTGCGAAATGTCCAGCACAAAATCCTCGGAAATGGAATTAAGACTTTCCGCCGCCAGCATCAGCACCTCCGCGATGCAGTATGTATCCGTTTTGCCGATACATTCCAGCCCCAGCTGCATAATTTCTTTGAACGCACCGCTATGGACATCCGCACGATATACATTTTCATTATAATAGACCTTCTGCACAAAGTCCGCTGCATCGGGACTATCCTTGATAATGGAAAGCGTAACATCCGGCTTTAGTGCCATCAGCTTTCCGCTCGTGTCGGTAAAGGTGATAATATGGTCCGAAACCAGAAAGTCCTTGTTGCGCGCGTAAAGGTCATACGGCTCGAACTTACTCATTTTAAATTGGGAATAGCCATATTTTTGATATAAATCACGAAGCTCAAAAATGGCTTTCTCGTCGTTTGTTAAAACGGTACTGCGGATTCGCATAGCATTTGCCTCCTTGTAGTTTGCTCGTTCACTTTAGTATGATAGCACAGTAACGCAATAAAGTCAACCCCTTTTTTGTAAAAAGACGATTATTTGTTGTTTTTCTTGGCGCGGAGGCTATTATCGAGGATTTGCTTGCGGATGCGGAGCGAAGCGGGGGTGACCTCCAGAAGTTCATCGTCGGCCAGAAACTCAATATGCTGCTCCAGACTCATATTGCGGGGTGGCGTAAGACGCAACGCCTCATCGCTGCCGGCGGCGCGCATATTCGTTACATGCTTGCGCTTGCAGACATTGACCACGATGTCTTCCTGCCGACTGTTTTCGCCGACCACCATGCCCTGGTAGATTTTTGCGCCCGGGCCAATAAACATGGTGCCGCGGTCCTGCGCGTTGAAAAGTCCGTAGGAAACAGCCTCACCATCCTCAAAGGCGACCAGCGAGCCGCGGATACGGGTAGGCAGTTCTCCGCGAAACGGCTCGAAGGAATCAAAAACATGGTTCATTACGCAAGTGCCGCGCGTTTCGGTCAGAAGCTGACTGCGGTAGCCAAGAAGGCCGCGCGCCGGAATCCGGAATTCGATGCGGGTATATCCTTGGGCGGCAGGTGCCATATTCACGAGCGTTGCCTTTCGAAGACCGGCACTTTCGATGACGGCACCGGTATATTCTTCGGGCACATCAATCATCAGATATTCAATCGGCTCACACAAAACGCCGTCGATTGTTTTCGTAATTACGCGCGGGCCGGAAACCTGAAATTCGTACCCTTGGCGGCGCATGTTTTCGATGAGAACGGAAAGATGCAATTCGCCGCGGCCGGATACGATGAAGGCTTCCGTCGAATCGGTGTCCTCAACGGTGAGGCTGATATTGGATTCCAGTTCCTTATACAGACGGGCGCGGAGGTGGCGGGAGGTGACATAGGTTCCTTCCTTGCCGGCGAAGGGACTGTCATTTACAGAAAAGGTCATCGACAGAACCGGCCGGTCAATCTCCACAAACGGCAGCGGCTCGGGGGCGTCCGCGGCGCAGATGGTTTCACCGATATTGATGTCTCCAATGCCCGATATAGCGGCGATATCGCCGGCGGAAACGGTTTGGGCATCTGCTTTTTGCAGGCCGGAATAGGTGTAGAGCGTATTCACTCTGGCGCGCCGCACGCCCTCTTTTCCAAGGCAGCAGACCGATACATTGTCGCCAACAGAAATGTGGCCGCGCTGCACCTTGCCAATGGCAATGCGACCGGTGTAAGTATCATAGTCAATATTAGAAACGAGAAGCTGCAAGGGTGCGTCCGCTTCACACGCCGGCGCAGGAATTGTTTCCAGAATCAAATCAAACAGAACCTTTAAATCCTTGCCGGGAGTGTGCGGGTCGGTGCTCGCCCAGCCATCGCGGCCGGAGGCATAGATAAAGGGGGCATCCAGCTGTGTGTCGTCGGCACCGAGGTCGATAAATAAATCCAGCACCTCGTCGGCAACGGCTTCGGGGCGGGCGTTCGGGCGGTCGGCCTTGTTGATAACAACGATGGGACGAAGATTCATGCCGAGCGCCTTTTTCAGAACAAAACGCGTCTGCGGCATACAGCCTTCAAAGGCATCGACCAAAAGCAGAACACCGTCGGCCATTTTCAGGCCGCGCTCTACCTCACCGCCGAAATCGGCGTGTCCCGGGGTGTCAATGATATTGATTTTCGTATCCTGATAAAAAAGAGCTGTATTTTTTGCCAAAATTGTAATCCCACGCTCGCGTTCAATTGCATCGGAATCCATAACGCGTTCGGCCACCTGTTCATTTTCGCGGAAAGTGCCGCTTTGTTGAAGCATGGCGTCTACCAGCGTTGTTTTGCCGTGGTCAACATGGGCGATAATGGCAATGTTTCTTATGCGTTCTCTCTCCATTGTCTTCACTCCTAAATTTTCTTCTATGCTAAACATACATTATAACACAAAATATGCTTTTTGGCAAATATTTTCTTCTTTAACTATAGCTTTATTTTCTGCGGAATAATTTTTTTGTGAAGTACAACAAAAAATCAAGCAGGAGTCACTTTCTCAACCGATGACTCCTGCTTAAAGGTATTCGTTGCTTCTATTTTTGTGCATATTCAAGATATTTTTTGTACTTCCCGAACATAATGGCTTTTGCATATTCTGTCATATACGCATAGTCGGGGCTGCCCTTGTCGGTTGTGGGGAGCAGTATCTTCTCTCTTGATATTCGATAGTCGTTAATCTCTCGGTTAAAGTTGTATTTCTCACTCATTCGCTTTGTCATTGTAGCGATGAATAGATAGACATACATTGTGTAGCTGTCGTTCTTCAAGTGGGTTATGTGGTCTGAGGCGATAAACTTTGACGGCTGATAAAAGCTACTGCCGACACTTCCGCTGTTTGCTATCGTCAAACAGTTTGAAAACTCTCTTGTCGTGCGTTCCGTACTGATAAAGCCGTCAATACCATTATTCATTGCTGTCGATGATACATAGGGCATTGTGCCTGCTTGCTGATGCTCTCTAACAAGTCGCTTGCCCCTTTGTATGATGCAAAATAGGTCTTTGAGATAGAACACGCCCCATGTCTTTTCCACAAGCGGTACTGGTGGTGTTTCAAGTTCCGCATTAACAAAATCAATGTATTTCTGTTTGAGCCTGTCCTCTCGCTCCCTGATGTACTGCTCCATAAAAACATAGTCGGGACTTCCGTCGTCGGTAATGGGCAAGAGTATTTTCTGCCTTGCCATTCGGTTGCCGTTAAACTTGTAGCCGTATGTGTATTTGACTTTCTGCTTTCGTATCAGCATACTGCAAAACAGCAAGATATACTTTCCGTCGTCGGCGTTCTTCAAGTGTAGGCGTTTAACATCGTCTGAGAACACACAACTATATGGGTGGTAAAAGGCTTCTGCTACGCTGCCGTTATAGTTTACCCCTAAAACATTATGGTCAAGTGTTTCATTTGGTGTGTTTATCCAATTAGTGACGCCGTTGTTCAATTCTGTTGCACCGATGAAAGGCAAGTTTCCGCTATCCATATCAGCAGTAGTTAGGCGTTTACCTGACTTAATGACAAATATATCTGCAATAGAGAACTCTTTCCACTTTCTATCGTTAAGGCTCAACATTCTTGTCAACCTCCCCGAACAGATACTCACGCCCTTGCATAACCATAGAAAACTCAAAAGTCAAAAAGTCGCCTATTGCCTTTTCAAAGTCCTCTTCGGTTGGTATTTCGTCATTAAAATAGTAAAAACTATGTAGCCATTCGTCCGTAGGCTCAATCGTGGTATATACACAAAAACGGCTTTCCGCTTCCATTTCCTCACGCCATACAGACAAAAGATGTGCTTTTTTGTCCTTTGCGGCTTCGGTTTCAACAAGTCCTATATGTGGAGCTACCTTGTAGCCGTCATTTTCAAAATTGATAAATTTGCAAATCTTGTCAGCTTCGTGCGGTATGCCAGCCGTAAAGATTGCGATACACGGAACAGTACCCACGCCGTAAAAGGTGTCTTTGCTCAATGAGATAACGCCCTCAAGAGTATGGTGTTTCAAAATGATCTCTTTGACGGCTTGCTCGTCCTTGCTCTTTCCGGTCATAGCAGACTGCGGAACAATGACAGCACACCTCGCCCCGACAGTCAAGCTGTTCAGTAAATGCTCCGTGAAAGCTATCTCGTATAAATCGGGGTTTGCTTTACTGCCTTGTGAGTAGGGTGGATTCATAAAGCCAACTGTCGCACCCTTTAACTGCAACTGATAGGGGTTTAACTTCAAAAAGTCGGTGTCTATAAGGTTGCTTTTGCCGTCGCCTCGAAGTATCATATTTGTTGTCGCTATCGTAAACATATAGCTTTGTAACTCTATGCCATGCAGTTGCTTTTGTCTTATGCTCTTTTTCTCGGTATCGGTCTTGGCTTGTTTCAACATATTGTGCATTGCTGCTATCAAAAAGCCAGCCGTACCACAGCAAGGATCTAAAATAATGTCGCTCGGCTTTAAGTCTAACAAATCACAAAAAAGCTCCGTGATGTGTTTCGGTGTCAAAACAATTCCCAAAGTTTGACCGTCGCCCCCTGAGTAGCTCATAAACTCCCCATAGAAACGCCCCAAATAGTCCTCTGCACTTCGATTGTAGCGGATAGACTTATAGATTTTGGTATACAAGAACTCCGCAAAGTGTTTGAGTGGTGTTTTATTCAGCTTCGGCTCTATCTCGTTGAGCTTTACTGTGTCCTTGATAAGTGCAAATTGAGAAAGTAACTTGTCTTTCTTGACTTCCGGTGCAACACAAGCCCTTTGCAAGTTGTCGGCTATTGCGTTGTATATTTTCTGTCCGTCTGTCTTTACAGTATCACCAGTCAAGTCCTCAATGTTAAAGTTTTTAAATTCTATTTCTCTGAGTGCAAGCAATATGCCCGACACTATCAAAGGCTTGTCCGTATCTTTGAGCGATCCATAATTGCGTAGGTCTTCGTGTAAAGCGGCTGCGTCCTTCAAAATCTCTGCTGTTTCTTTCTCGTCGTCCGTGTCCTCTTTCAAAATCTCCCTTGTGTAGTATTCGTCGATATTTTCCTCATTGAAAGAGATAAAAGACTCAACCTCTGCAAGCGGTCTTATATACTCGGTTTCGTCAATGTATATAGGCGTGATTTTGTGCTTTCTCTCGTCGCCTGATACACCGAAGGCTATTATCTTCTTATAGCTTGTATGCTCTGCAAGATGCTTGCCGTAGAAAATCGCCCCATTAACGGCGTAGTCGGTTACAGCCCCGACTTCTTGACTGATAACGCCGCCGTCGTCAAGTTTGATATGCTTTGATAAGTCCGCTTTGTCCTCGATAACAAGCAAGTAGTCTTTAACTACCCCGACATATTCAGGAAAGCCTACTCGTCCCGTGCCTTTCTTGGAGGCAGTCTTTAACGCTGTATCTATTTCAAGTATGGTGCTACCCTGAGCGTCAAGGCAGATGTCTGCTTGTTTCAAAAGTTCCCATACCCATAAATCTGTTTTTACTTCTTTTTTAGCCATAAAATCACCCAAAATCTACATATTTATATATAATATACAATACTTTTGTGTTTTTTAACGACTTCCGGTCATGCGGTTTTCCGGCTGCACCAGGATTTCTCGCCACATTCCGGGCATTTCAAATATCTTTTTTTCAGAGTATGTGCACCGCAAAGGTATGCCTTATATGTTGGCCTGAAGGTATGTCCGCATTTTCTGCATTCGTACCTACCCGTTTCATAATCCGTCTTTACGGCCCACACAACGGCAATAATGACTATAACTGTTGCAATCACCACAAGCCCGGCGGCAACTGTGGGGTTGATAAATTTCTCCTCTGCCAAAACCGCACTTATAACAAGAAGAATCAAACTGGAAGCAAGTCCGATAACAGATGCTTTTTTCATTTTTCCACCTCATAGGGCCAGTCGATAATCCCGCCGAACTCTTTTATATTGGTATAGCCGAGTTTCGCAAGGCTTTCAGCTGCAATTTTACTTCGTCTGCCGCTGCGGCAATATACAAGAATCTGTTTATCCTTATCGGTAATAACCGTCTCCGCGTTCCGGTCGATTTCTGTATATGGAAGCAGTACTGCGCCGGGGATATGTCCTTCTTCAAATTCATCCTGTTCTCTGACATCAAGAAGAATGTAGTCCTCACCGCTTTCCATTATTTTTTTGGCCTCCTCGGCCGTAATAACCGCATACATTGCGTTTCCTCCTTTTTCT
>JAZSDW010000073.1:0-24481 GCA_045531355.1 Clostridia bacterium
GTACGAACGCCCTTTCCGTCGCTATGCCACCAATGAAAGGCATCCCCTTCTGCAAATTGATGAGCAGCATGCAGAAGAATTTGCTTTCGAACGAGATGCGGAGCGGTATCCATCAGTGCGAGCGCATCCTGCAACTGATCGCGGAACCCAAAGGCACCCCCCGATTGATAGAAAGCCGAACGCGCAAAAAGGCGGCAGGCAGTTGCCTGATAAGGAAGCCAGCGGTTTAGCATAAGGTCCATGGCTGCATCGCCTGTTTCTACCGAAAGTGTAGAGAGAAGTGCATCCCAGTTGCCTTTTGCTGCTGAAAGGAGAGGCGGCGCTTCTTTTGGAACAGGCTTTTCGGCGCCGAGTATAAAATGAAAGGTTTTTCTTTCCTTTGACTGGAGTTCTGCCTTGATTTTAGCATATACATGGTGGCCTGCTTTTCCATACGCTGTTGCATTGGCGGCGGTGAGATACACAGTTTTCCCGTCAGGGTGCATTACATTGCGGATGCGTGCCCCTTTTTCGCTCGTAATGATTTCTAAAGCATCGGGAGATGGAAGCGTGCCTAAAACCGGCAGGAAGGCATATTCGATTTCAAGGCGCCGAGGCTGCGCATCCAGGTTTTCAATCTCAAGCAAAATGTGCTTTTCGCTTCGGTCGGGAGATACAAATAAGGTAGCCGTTTGAAGAAGACGACGCGTGTTCCGCGTATATGCAGCATAGCCGGCGCCATAACGCACCTGAAAATTACCGTGTTCGGGATAAGCGCCTGCCATAGGCGACCAGACATCTGCACCTTCCATAAGCGAAAGACGCTCCGAAAACGGGATGCGGACGGGGTCACAAAACCAGGGGGATAGGCGGAAGGCCTGACTATTCCCGCTCCAGGTAAAGCCGGAGCCGCTTTCGTCTGTCAGAAAACCAAAGTGTTCATTTGCGATAACATGGCTCCAGGGGAGTGGGGTTTCTCCGCTATGATGGAGCGAAACGACATAGTCGCCTGTTTCTGTATCAAATCCACCAAAACCATTGAAAAAACGAAGCGAAACCGGGGGAAGAGCGCCTTCTTCGACAGCTTGTTTTGCCACGCGCGGCGGCGGCAAGACGGAAAAGGCGGGAAGAGAAGACCATACATTCGTTTCGCAATCAACATAGAGGAAAGAACAGGCGGTCAGAAGCGTAAGCTCGTCACTTTCTAAATCATTTCGGCCAAGGACATAAACAAAAGCGCCCTTTTGTTTATTGGCCATTTCAAAAACTGGCTGGGTGTAAGCGGCGGGCTCGTCGCAGTAAAGCACCAAATCGGTCCGAAGTCCGTGATAAAGCCAATAGGCGTGCGCCTTGCAGATCTCCTCCAGAAGCTGGAAATGCGCTGTCGAAGAGAGGCGAAGGAGTAAAATAGGCCAATCGCCGGATATGCCAAGTCGCCAAAGCGCTTCCTTTGGCTTTTTGTTTTTGGTGCGGGCTGCTGAAAGTTCTTTTTGATTGGCGCCACCAAAAAGGGCAAAAGAGGCGGCGTGGAGACAGCGTGATTCTTCTCCTTCTTTAAAGATGAACATAGGTGTGCTGCTCTCTGTATCCGCCTCACCGGCTTTGTATTTAGAAACAATTTGCATAGCAGCTGCTTTGTTTTCGCAAAGGCCGGCGAGAAAGAGAACACTTCGGCATCCATTGGGCGGCAGCGAAACGCGAAGCTTTATGGCAAAGCAAGGGTCCAAAACGATGCCGGTTTTTCCGGCAGGGAGTTTGCCGGGCGTGAGCGTTTTTGGCAATACGGTACCGCGGCCAAAGAAGGAAAGTCGATCGGTATCAAACTGAAAAGGGGATTCGGTTTCCCCTTCTATAAAAGCAGCGGAAAAGGCAAGAAAGTTTTTTTCATTCGTAGCTTGCGTACGGCGTTGGGCATAGAGAATGCCGTCTTCGGCACTTGTTGTCAAAAACAAGCGGGAAAAGGAAGGGTGTGCCGCATGTGCTTTTTGCGAAGCTAAAATTGGTTCCAGATAGAAATACACTTCATAACTTCTCGCTTTTCCACTTTTGTTTTCAATTGTCAGACGGCGGATTTCACAAGGCGCTTCGCTTGCAACTGACACGGAAAGCCTTGTGGAAATCGCACCGGCATCGCCGGAAAAAACCGCTCTGTTTTCGCCAAATTTGCAAGCAGAGCCATAGCCATCTGCGATAGTGCCGGTTAAAGGATTTACAATCCATACCGCTATGCCGCCACCCTCTAAATCTGAAAAGGCATTCAGCGCAATGTCATTGTGACTACTCTGGCCGCGACCATGCGTATCGATGAAAAGATGATAATTTCCGTTTGAAAGAAGTTGTACGGGGCAAGGGTAAGTGTCCGCGCGTGTGAATTTTCGCATGCAAGGAACTGCGCGAAAACGACCATGCCGCACAGGGGCTTTTCTTGGATGTCGGTCTTTGATAACAGGCGCGCCGATGGGGAGTTGTTCCTTTAAAAGCGGTTCGCAGGCACGGACGGGTGCGTATGCGTGAAAGTAGCGCTGGAGAATGCTACCGCACAGTAAGTTTGTGATTGCGGCGAGCGACATCCCCTGATGGTGTGCCATATAACTTTTTACGATGCCGCGTTTTGCATTAGCGGGAATACGGGCCGGTGTATAGTCAGCCGCTTCAAAAAAACCGTATTCACCAAAAAGACCTTCTTGACGCATTCGGCGGAGATTTAAGAGCGCGCTTTTCGGATCTGTTGTTAGAGCTAAAAGCGTAGCGTACGGGGCAATTACTGTATCTTCTTCGCTTTGCCTGCTTATACCCAGTTCGGAAATACCAAAGGCCTTATACTGATAACTGCCTTCGCTGTCAAAGCCATAAAAGCCGGATTCGGAAACGCCCCAAGGAATCCGTAGACGCCTTGATGCCCGCTTCTGACATTGGAGCGCAAACCGGTAGGTTTCCGAGAGCAAAGAATTATCGTAGTTTTGCATAATCAGAAGAGGCATGAAATATTCGAACATCGTGCCTGACCAGGAAACGAGACCGCGATATCCGTCAGAAGCCACAAGCCCACGCCCCAGTCGGAACCAATGCGAAGACGGCACTTGCCCGAGCGCAATGGCTAAAAACCCAGTCTGGCGGGCTTCGCTTATCAGGAGATCATAATAAGAATCTGTAAGACGATTTTCCTCGGGGGAAAAGCCAATCGAAAAGAGCTTTTTCTTTTCATGATAAAGCGGACGGAAATCGGTATTTTCGACGAAACGCACCATGCGTCGCACCAACGGAAAATCCATTCCGAAGCGCTTGCCGAGCCCCATGGCGGCCGTCAGAAGATAACAGGTGAAATTTCCACTATCCACCGTAGAAACATAGCGTGGAGAAAGCGGCGCTTGTGTGCGCGTGTCATACCAGTTATAGAGATGTCCTTGCCAGGTAGGAAGGCTTTCCACACTGGACATAAGTCGTTCTATATAGCCTACCGCTTCTTCGGGTGTCAAAAAGCCAAGTTCCAGCGCACAAAGTGGCGCGAGAAAACCGAAGCCGATATTTGTGGGACTGGTACGGTGCGCAATCCCTCGGTAGGGCCTTACTTGTAAATTATCCGGTGGCAGGAAATTGTCTTCTTCGGTCATTGTATCCCGGAAAAAATTCCAGATTCGTTTTGCCGTATCGCGAAGAAGCGCTTCATCCTTTGGCGCCGGCGCATAAGGTTCCTCTGTACTCTCCCGCCCAATTATATAGGCGAGAAGAGGCGCAGAAAACCATAAAAGGGACAAGAAAAGCTGTAGACCGCCAAGTGGGAAAATGCCAGAAAGACAGGCAAGAAGGAGAATAAGTGACATCGTAAGAGATGGCAGAAACGAGGCATATACAGAGCGAAGGGTGTGCGTACGCGCTGTCTCAGCATCCGAGGCGGTCACCCATTCGAGTGTATTTTTTTTCGTAAAACTGCGCCAAAGCCCTAAAAACGCGCCGGAGAGAGAAATGTAGGCGCTGTGGGCAAGAAAAGTAATTGTCAGCGTTGCACGATAGAGTGCGGAGAGCATTCCGCAGATAATGTTTGCCTGTCGCTTTTCAAAGGGAAAGAATCCTCCATAAAGGAGCTTGTCTATAAAAACAAGAAAAAGAGGCATAGAAAGAGCAAGAAGGGCAATTGAAGCACCGATCTCGTTCCCGAGAGAAAGAAGAAGAAAGCAAAAAAAGGGCGTAAGACTGCGCCGCAGATTTTCAAAGATTTTCCAACGGGACAGAGGAGAAAGTGTGGTTTTCACCTTTTCGCCTTTTCCGTTTGGAACTTTTCGAAAAAGCCACGGCAGCGTTTGCCAGTCTCCGCGAATCCAGCGATGCTGGCGGAGAGAATATTCGGAAAGACGGGCGGGAAAGGAATCATACACCTGTACATCTGAGACGAGGGCACACCGGACAAAGCTCCCCTCCAAAAGGTCATGACTGAGAACCGTATCCTCCGGAAAGGAAAGACAAGAAAGAAAGGCGTCTACATGGTAAATTCCTTTTCCTGTGAAAATCGATTCTCCAAAAACATCCATATAAAATTCAGAAGTTGTGCCTTCATATGTGTCCATGCCACCGGGCCCTGCAAAAATGCGGGAAAAAAGAGTGCGACCTGCACTTTCGAGGCGCTGACTAATGCGAGGTTCCAGAACCCCATATCCGCTTTCTACCCGCCCGTTTTTTATATAGGGCTTACAAAGCGGATGGAGCGCTGTGCCGATAAGGCGGTGGGCGGCACCGGGAGGCAGAAGTGTATCATCGTCAAGGGTGATGACATGCTGAATTCCGTCCAGAAGCGAAGTGCAACCAGCCATATAGCGGAACGAATAGCGTTTACGAAGAAACAAGTTAAAATCCGAAAGCGCACCGCGTTTTCGCTCGTAGCCCATCCATTTGCCTTGTTTTGGGCGGAAGGTTTGGCCGCGGCAAAGCATAAAAAAGCGGTCCCCGTATTTTTCGCAGAGCGTGGAAATTTCCCGCCTTAATGCTGCGGGGATTTCTGCGTTTTCCGCGGGCGCGTTACTATCTTTAAAATCACCAATTACACCGAAGAACAGGTTTTCTTCTCGGTTTGCAAGATAACATATTTCAAGCTTTTCTGCCATTTCCCGCGCCTTTTTTTCGGAAGAAAGCAAGGTGGGGTATACAATGGCAATTTTTTCCGGAATACCGTTTTCCAGAGAAAGGCGCGGGAGAGAACAAGGAGGTGTAGCTTTCTGAATGCAATATGATAGGATGCCTGTGACAATATCCATAAGCGGAAAAAGGGCGATAAAGGCCCAGAGAATACGACCGGTAACAAAGGTTGTATAAAGAAAGGAAAGACCGGTCAAAAGAAAAACGCTCCCAATATAAAGCATCCCGCTATGGCTTTTCTTTTCGGGTGGCAGCGAAAGATGTGCGCGAAGGGTAGCTACGCCGTCGCCGATCAAATAATAACCGGCGCTGGACGCAGCGCCTTTTTTCCCTTTTGCCAGCTGCACGGCTTTTTCTGCGACAAATACATCTGTTTTTCCGATTTGATGCGCGAAATGGGTGGCAGCGGTGCGATAGAGTGCTTTGGAGGCTGATGTCATACCGGAAAATGCGGCATCGGAGCGAAGCGCAATATCGACACCACAATGCGATGCGAAAATGGCTTCCGCATCTAATTCCCGGCAGCTCAAAAGTGCGCGGACAATTGTTCCAAATTCGCCTGCTTCTTGCGGGTTTTGGCAACACAAAGCGGCGCGGGAAAACAAAGCTGCCACCAGAGCCGGCGATAAAAAATGAAGAAAATCAGCAGAAAATGACGGTTTGGTGTTGCTTAGTGCAGCTTCAAGGGCACCAGCGGAGACATGGTAGTCTTCTTTTTGGAGAAAGGAGGTTGCGAAGGCCAGCGCATCGCTAAAAAGTGGGCGAAGGCGGCGCGGGATGCGCAAATGGCAAAGCGCACCGTATTCTTCGGCAAAAATATAAAAATTATCTAAAAGCCACTCCGCTGTGCTCCCGCTTTTTACGGGCTTTTGCTGCGCAAGAAGCGCGCGGTAGGTACGCCGAATCCGGATGAAGTTTTTTCGCATTGTCTTTTTCATAGTACCTCCTAGAAAATCCCATAGATTTCTGTTAGTCTGTCCACAAAAAGCGGTTTTATACATACGGCATGGAAAGAGGCTGGAAAAAGGGGGGATTTTTTCAAAAAACATGGAATTATGTCTTGACCTTGCAGAAAATGTGTGGTATAATACCACATAAAGTTAAAATTTAAAGGAGCGATTTTGTATGCCACTCGTAACAAGCAAAGAAATGTTCCAGAAAGCCTATGATGGAGGCTATGCCATCGGCGCTTTTAATGTGAACAATATGGAAATCATACAGGGGATCACTGAGGCCGCAAAAGAAGAAAATGCGCCGCTGATTCTGCAGGTTTCCGCCGGCGCGCGTAAGTACGCCAACCACACCTATTTAATGAAGCTGATTGAAGCAGCGCTTATCGAAACTGACCTGCCGATTTGCGTGCATCTTGATCATGGTGATAGCTTTGAGCTCTGTAAGTCTTGTATCGACGGCGGATTTACCTCCGTTATGATTGACGGCTCTCACTTAAGCTTTGAAGAGAACATCGCGCTGACAAAGCAGGTTGTAGAGTATGCACATGACAAGGGCGTTGTTGTAGAAGGCGAGCTTGGCCGTCTGGCTGGTATTGAGGATGCTGTAAATGTATCCGCAGAGGATGCTGCCTACACAAATCCGGCAGAAGTTATTGAATTCGTTGAGCGTACGGGTGTTGACTCTTTGGCAATTGCTATCGGGACAAGCCATGGTGCATATAAGTTCAAACCGGGACAGAAGCCGCAGCTTCGTTTTGACATTCTGGAAAAGGTAAGCGAAAAGCTGCCGGGCTTCCCGATTGTTCTGCACGGTGCTTCTTCTGTTATTCCGGAATTTGTGGAGATGATTAATGCAAACGGCGGTAAAATGCCTGATGCAATCGGCATTCCGGAGGACATGCTCCGCAAGGCAGCATCCATGAGCGTTTGCAAAATCAACATTGACTCGGACTTGCGTCTGGCGCTGACCGGCAGCATCCGCAAGCATTTTGCAGAGCATCCGGATCACTTTGACCCCAGACAGTATCTTAAGCCTGCAAGAGAGGCAATCAAAGGCCTTGTAAAGCATAAGCTGGTCAATGTGCTCGGCTGCAACGGCAAAGCATAATTACACATGAAAAAGGGGATGTGGAAAACGACAGTTTTTTACATCCCTTTTTAGGTATACGGACAAAATCGGGAGAGAAACAGTATGGATATTTATGTGCCGGACTATTACCAAAGTTTTTCGTGTCTTGGCAGCGCCTGCAAGCATAACTGCTGCATTGGTTGGGAAATTGATATAGATGAAAAGAGCCTGAAACGGTATCAGAAAACAGCGGGTGCGCTCGGAAAAAAGCTTCGGGAGAACATCGATACATCCGGAGAAAGTGCACATTTTCGTATGCAAGAAAACGGACGCTGCCCCTTTTTAAGTGAAGAAAATCTTTGCGAGATCATTCTGAAGCTGGGCGAAGGGGAATTATGCCAGATTTGCAAGGACCATCCAAGATACAGGAATTTTTATTCGTTCGGCATAGAGGAGGGGCTTGGACTTTGCTGCGAGGCGGCGGCAAAGCTGATTCTTTCTGAGAAGAAGCCGACGCGGTATGTGCTCTTTTCCGGCGGGGGAGAAACGAAACCATCAGAAGAAGAGCATCGCTTTTTTGCGCTTCGGGAGGAAATAGCCACGCTTGCCTTTTCTGCGAAAATTCCGGCGTGGGAGCGTCCGGCGGCCATATATTCAAAGTATGGGCTTCAGGAGCCAAAGAAAGAATGGGTTTCCGTTTATAAAAACCTTTCTCATTTAAATTTGGATTGGGAAAAAAGTTTTTGGCGGCTGACGAAAAGCCCGGAAAAAGAAATGTATACAGTATTTCCTTCTTTATTTTCTTATTTTTTGCACCGCCATTTTGCCGGCGGGCTTTTAGATGGACGCTTTTCGGTGCGCCTGCTATTTTGCTTGCATGCTTCCGAAATGATTTTACGCATGAGTGAATCGCCGGCGGCAGTTTGCGGGGTAGCTCGGCAGTATGCTGAAGAAATAGAATATGCAGAAGAAAATATGGAAGCCTTATTCGAGAAGCTTTCTCTGTGAAGAGGTGAGATTCCAAAATCCTTGACTTTTGAAGAAAGATTGCATATAATATAGATAAAGACCGCAAGAGCAGAAATTGAGGTGTGCACATGAAAACGAATGCGGAACGCCGGCTGGCAAAGCTGGAAAAACGAAAGCTAATTGAGCGAGAGATGCGCCAGATTGTGGTAGAATCCAATCGTGAAATTTTATATGATAATTTGCGCCGCCGCCGCCGGAGAGAATTTCTGCCGGGAGATAAGGTTACAGTAGTGGAATGGATTGCTGGTGGTTATGGAAGGGACAAGGACGCCGAGCGGCTTTATCGCGTGACAGAAGGCGTTGTGATTGCTGCGCTTCCGGGGGGCTATCTCATTGAAGGGCGAACGGCGCGCGGAAGAATCGCGCGGGACTTTATTAATCGCGCACATTTAATTAACGGAACGGTTAAAATGTTTCCGGGGGCGGAGGCATAACGATGCAGGTTTACGGATTTGTAGGAGAAAGCGGGAGCGGGAAAAGCTATCGCGTGACAGAGGTTGCAAAGGAAAAAGGCGCCGTGCTCATTGTGGATGATGGGCTTTTAATTCGGGGAAGTACAGCACTTTGCGGCATTTCTGCAAAAAGAGAGTGCACGAGATTTGCTTCTGTAAAGCGAGCGCTTTTTTTTGATGCGGCACATGCTGCGACTGTGCGGGCGGCGATAAAAAAAGAAAATCCTGCCGCAATTATGCTGGTGGGAACATCTAGGGCGATGGTTGAAAAAATTGCCAAGGCGCTGGAGCTTCCGCCAGTTTCGGAATTTATTGATATTGCCGATGTTTCCACGCCAGAGGAAATAGAGATGGCACACCATATCCGCGAAACGGAAGGAAAGCATGTCATCCCGGTTCCAACCTTCGAAATTCGGAAGGATTTTTCAGGATATTGGCTGGATCCTTTGCAGATTTTTCGTCCGGCCAGCCCCAAGACAGAAAGCGAAAAAACTTTGATAAGGCCAACCTTCAGTTACCTTGGGGATTTTACGATTGCGCATGGTGTACTTCTTACAATCTGCGCACATGAAACCAAAAAGGTTCCGGAGGTAACCCGCGTCTGGAGGTGCAGCGTGGAGGAGCGGGAGAAAGGCATAGCGATTTATTTGGAATTAAATCTTCGCTATGGCGTCTCGATTCCACTTGTCACGCAAGCAATTGAAAAACAGGTTGCAAGCGCCATTGTCGATTTTACGGCGTTTTTCGTTGAGGATGTGCAGATTTTGGTAAAATCTTTGGACATAAAGTAGAAAGTCAAGTGTTTCTTGTAAGAAACACTTGACTTTTTTATTTTGCGTGATATAATTTTCTTATGGGCAAAAATGGAGGGGTTACCATGCACACAATAGGATTTGATAACGAAGCGTATATCCAAAAACAATCAGAACAAATTCAAAAGCGAATTCACGAATTTGGCGGCAAGCTGTATCTAGAGTTTGGCGGCAAATTGTTTGATGACCATCATGCTGCACGCGTTCTGCCAGGTTTTCGGCCGGACAGTAAAGTGCTGATGCTGAAGAATATTGCCAAAGATGTTGAGATTGTTATTGTGATTAATGCGGACGCAATTGAGAAAAACAAAATGCGCAGTGATCTTGGTATTACCTATGATGCAGAGGTTCTGCGCCTGATTGATGCTTTCCGCTCCATTGGCCTGTATGTAGGCAGTGTTGTGATTGCCCAGTTTGACGGGCAGCCATCCGCATCTTCCTTCCGCCAGAAGTTGGAGAAGCTTGGCGTGAAGACCTATCTCCATTACACAATTGCCGGTTATCCCACGGATATTAAGCACATCGTAAGCGAAGATGGCTTTGGTAAGAATGAATACATAGAAACCAAATGTCCACTTGTTGTGGTTACCGCACCAGGCCCCGGGAGCGGGAAAATGGCGACTTGTCTTTCACAACTTTACCATGAGCATTTGCGCGGGGTTTCGGCAGGATATGCTAAATTTGAAACTTTTCCCATCTGGAATTTGCCGCTGAAACACCCCGTAAACCTCGCATACGAAGCAGCGACGGCGGATTTAAACGATGTAAATATGATTGACCCGTACCATCTGGAGGCGTATGGACAGATTGCGGTCAACTATAATCGGGATGTTGAAGTGTTTCCGGTGTTAAATGCCATGTTTGAGCGGATTTCGGGGAAAAGTCCGTATAAGTCTCCAACCGATATGGGCGTAAATATGGCAGGGTATTGCATTCATAACGATGCAGCCGTGGTGGAAGCAGCACAGGAGGAAATTATTCGCCGGTATTATAGCGCCCTTTGCGAGGCACGCCTTGGCCGTTGGAGCGAGGAACCAGCGGAAAAAATCAAGATTATTATGAACAATGCAGGGATCACAACCGAAAACCGGCGTGTGGTTGCCGCAGCTATGGAACGAAGCCGGGAGACGGGGGATATGCCGGCTGTTGCAATTCAGCTTCATGACGGGCGGGTTGTTACTGGGAAAACGACGAATCTTCTTGGTGCATCCTCGGCTGCGCTTCTTAATGCCGTAAAGGCGGCAGGCCATATTGAGGATTCTTTACATTTGATAGAGCCGTCGGTTATTGAGCCGATACAAGCTTTAAAAACTAACATTTTAGGCAATCATAATCCGCGCCTGCATTCGGACGAGGTGTTAATTGCGCTGACAATGAGCGCCGTGCAGAGTAAGACGGCAAAACTCGCAACGGAGCATCTGGCAGAGCTTCGCGGATGTGAGGCACATTCTTCTGTTTTGCTCTCGCAAGTAGATAAGGATGTATATCGGAAGCTTGGGATTCATTTGACATGTGAGCCGCAGTATCAAACAAAAAAGCTATATCATAAATAAAAGAAGGAGATGCGTGTTGTGTTGACAGGGAAACGATGGAAACAAATATGTATCTCTCTTTTTGTTGTCCTTTCTATATTTTGCGCTGGCATAAGGCTTGCAATTGAGAGCCAGCCGCGACCGGAATGGTTCGTTGAAAATCAAAAGGAAAGCCTGTATGCTTGCAAGCTTATGCCGGTTTGGAAAGGGCAGGGAAGCGTGAATATTAACACGGCTTCAAAGGAAAGTCTTTGCATACTGCCTGGCATTGGTGAAACGATTGCTGACCGGATTATCGCGCATAGAGAGGAATACGGCCCATTCCCACATCCAATGGCGATTATGGAAGTGAGGGGAATTGGAGAAAAGCTTTACGAAAAGCTGATTCCGTGGATTTGTATTTAATATAGGAAGACCGGTTTTGCATAGCAAAACCGTTCTTTTACTTCATTTCTTCCAGCAATCGTTTATAAAGCGCAGGGAAGGCTTTAGCAAAACAAACAGGACGGCCAGATGCGTCAAGAAAACAATGCGTGCTTTCCCCTGTGCAAACTATCGTATCACCGATGTGCATGGTATAGCAAAGCGTGAACTTAAATTTTTTGCAGTTTGAAACCTTCACATAAATTGAAAGGATATCTGGATATGTGGTGGTTTTTTGATAAGTACAGGAAACATTTACAACAGGCGAAAGGTAATTTTTTGCTTCAAATTCGTGATAAGGAAAACCGATTTGTTCAAAAAAATCAATACGGGCTTCTTCCATAAAGCGGATGTAGTTGGCGTGATGCGTAATGCCCATTTTGTCCGTTTCATAATATTGTATTTTATGCAGATAAGGGTTCATAAGGACGGAGCCTCCTCGAGAAAAGAATGCAGTGCCGCGCCGAGCGTGTCCATGTTTTCCGGCGTATAAACAAAATGGCGTGCACCGGGCAAAACGGCAGAAGAAAAGTTTTCCTGCGATGGGATATGGTGCGCAGAACGCGCGGAAACCAGTTCGTCTTTTTCAGATTGAAAAATCCGGCAAGGGACAGAAACGGATGCGATTTGTGTGCGAACCTTGCGGGAAATTTTAAACAGTTCCAGATAGCGCGGCAGCCAGCCAATATAGAGAAGCGGATTTTTCGAAAGCGAAACACTATGCGCCGCTTCGTATGCGTCAGCCAGCGGATCTCCGGCGGCAGAAACGCCCATATAAGCCTTCAGAGAATAAAACACGGCGGCGGGGCGAACGGCAATCCGAAGCGGGACGGCCAGAAGAAAAAGCCCGGAAACTTTGGGGTGAGACATACAGGCGTCCAGCGCCAGCAGCGTTCCCATAGAGTGCCCCAAAATATAAATGTGCGAATAGTCGGCAGAAAGTGCGGCAAGCTTTTCGTGCACCTGCGCTTTCCATTTCGTCATAGAAGATTTGGAAAAATCCTGTGTGCTTCCGCCGTGCCCATCCAAAAGAAGTGCAAAGACGGAGACGGACTTGGGAACATAAGGCAGAAAGGCCCTGAAATGTTCGGGGCTTCCCAAAATGCCGTGCAGGCACAAAAGCGCAGTTTTGCCGCCGGGAACTTTCCTTTCATACGGCTCGTGCATCCACATTTTCTCCTTTCCTAAAAAACGGATATATAAAAGGACTGCGAAAAAGCCGCAGTCCTTTGACTTAAGACAGGTTCTTTAAAAAGGCATATAAAAGCCTGCCGGCGTTTTGTGCAGCTATATCCGCAAAGGCATCATAAGAAAGCGAAGCGTCACCATCCGCGCCGTCGGAAATAGCGCGTAATATACAGCAGGGCACATTGTGGGAATAACAAACTTGCGCCACCGCGCCGCCTTCCATTTCGCACGCAATTGCGGGGAAATTGGAAAGAATAGCATCCTTTTCTGCCTGAGAGCCGCAGAAACGGTCACCGGTTGCAATAAGACCTATTTTAGCGGAAAGACCAAGCGAAGGCGCCGTTTGCAGCATCAGCTCACTAAGACGCGTGTCGCACGGAATTTCCACGCGGTTTATGCTGGAAATGAGGCCGACAGGGTCTCCAAGTGCCGTGGTATCTACATCATACTGCACGCAGGCTGATCCAACCGCAATGTCTAGAACATGCAGATCTGGGGAAAGAGAACCGGCAACGCCGCAGTTAATGAGAAGCGTGGGTGCATAATGCAAAAGCATCGTCTGCGCACACATTGCGGCGCATACCTTGCCAATGCCGCAAATGGCGGCAACGACGGCTTGCCCCGCAATTATTCCACGCGTAAACGAAATATTCCCAATACATTCCGTCACAGGGGCTTCTATCGGCAAAGCTTGCATCTCTTTTTCCATGGCTACGATAATGCCAATCATAGTATACTCCTTTTCAGGTAGAGATATGTATAGCAAAATGGAATCGCTTGCTCATTAGGATAATGTGATTTTAATAATCGCTTTTTTCCCGCGTTTTACAATGAGCCCGTCTTCACCGAACGAAGCTAAATCCACAGGGCCATCCGCCGTAACCTTTTCGCCATTTACGGTCAGCCCGCCTTGCTGGACAAGACGGCGACCTTCAGACTTTGAAGGGATAAAGCCAATGCCCACAAGCATCGAGAGAAGCCCTTCCGAAAGGGAATCTTTCGAAACAGTGGCGGTAGGCATGTTTGCAGAGATACCGCCGCTTGCAAATACCGTTTTTGCGGCTTCGTTTGCCCGGGCAGCCTCTTCTTCGCCATGCACAAGCTTTGTAACCTCAAACGCAAGACGCGTTTTTGCTTCGTTAATAGCTCGTCCTTCCAGTTTCTCATAGTCGGCAATTTCTTCTAAAGGCAGGAAGGTTAAAAGCTTTAAGAAGCGACAAACATCAGCATCATCGACATTTCTCCAGTACTGATAGAAATCGTATGGCGAAACTTTTTCCGGATCCAGCCAGAGCGCACCGCTTGCTGTTTTTCCCATTTTTTTGCCTTCGCTATTGGTAAGGAGCGTGAAGGTCATGCCGTAAACCTGGGCATTTTCCTTCCGGCGGACTAAATCAATACCGCCCAAGATATTGCTCCACTGGTCATCACCGCCGAGCTCCAGCTTACAGCCATATTTTTTATAAAGCTGCAAAAAGTCATAGCTTTGCATGAGCATGTAGTTAAATTCGATAAAGGAAAGACCTTTTTCAAGACGCGTTTTGAAGCATTCGGCCGTGAGCATTTTATTAACAGAAAAGCAACTGCCGATTTCTCGCAAAAATTCGATGTAGTTTAAATCAAGAAGCCAGTCGCCATTATCTACCATAATTGCCTTATCATCCGAAAAGTCAATTACAGAAGCAAGCTGGCGGCGAAAACAATCGCAATTGTGGCGAATCGTTTCCGGTGTCATCATTTTCCGCATATCGGTCCGGCCGGAGGGGTCACCAACCATGCCGGTTCCGCCGCCGACTAAGGCGATGGGGCGATGCCCTGCGTTTTGCATGTGGCGCATAACCACCATCTGCAGAAAATGTCCTACATGCAGACTATCGGCCGTAGGGTCAAAGCCAATATAAAAAGAAACCTTCTCTTTTCCTAACAGGGTGCGGATTTCATCCTCATGTGTTACCTGCGCGATAAGGCCGCGGGCAGAGAGGGTATCAAAAACATTTTCCATTTTTTCAATCCTTTCGCTATTTTTTACCAGTATATCATATCCAACAGAAAAATGCAAGGTTTTTTTGCGGCTTTAAGAGGCCCTTCCTCAAAAAGAAAAACTTTACAAGAAAAGAAAAATATGGTATACTAAATTAAATAAAAAGGTAGGAGGGGATTTGGATGACAATCAATGATTTTTTTCTGATCTGTGCTGCGATTTTCCCCGCGATTGCGCTTTCGATATACATATTTAAAAAGGACAAAGTGGAAAAAGAACCTATACTTTTTCTTGTGCAGCTTTTGTGCCTGGGTGCGGTTGCCTGTATGCCGGCCGCCCTTATAGGAGGTGTGCTGATCGAAGGGTTCGAAGCGGCATTTGCGCCGTTTGGAAATGTCATAAACGGAGAACTGTTTCTCCGTGGTGCAGCATATTATTTCTATACTTTTTTATGCTGTTTTATTGGGATCGCCTTTGTGGAGGAGGGAATCAAATGGCTCTTTTTAATTTTAGGGACGAAGAATAGTGAGAATTTCAATAGCTTTTTTGACGGGGTGGTGTATGCCGTTTTCATCTCGCTTGGGTTTGCGGCGCTCGAAAATGTGGTGTATGTTCTGGAAAACGGCTGGGGCAACGCGCTGATGCGTGCCATATTGTCTGTGCCGGGACACATGTTTTTCGGCGTCATTATGGGCTATTATTACACGCGCTGGCATATTTTACAGAAGGCAAAAAAAGTGGAAAAAAAGTGGATTTCGGAAGGGAATGCTTTGCCGAAAGGAAAGAAACCTTTTCCAACCGCACGGAGCGGAAGGCTAAGCCTTGTTATGCCAACGCTGGCGCATGGATTTTATGATTTTTGTTGCATGGTGGATTCCACCTTGTTTGTGCTCGGCTTTTATGTTTTTGTTGCGTTTTTATATGCGTATTGTTTTTCAAAAATCAAGGCGATGTCTAGTGCAGATGCACCGAGCCGTGCCTATGTTGAATTGTTGCTTCGTCGGAAATATGGGGGAGAATGACCGCTTGGTTTTTCCCGGGAAATAGGAGATGTGTATGAAGATTACTGTACTTGATGCCGGCACGCTGGGCAAGGACCTTTCTTTGGAGCCACTTTGCTGTCTTGGCCAGTGTACCGTTTATCCATCAACTGCGCCTTTTGAGGTTGCCGCACGCATTTCGGATAGTGATGTAGTTGTGCTGAATAAAATCAAACTAAACGCAGAAAATCTTGCAAATGCAAAAAAATTGCGTCTTATTTGTGTAACGGCAACAGGCTATGATAATATTGACATTGCCTACTGCCGCAGTCGCGGGATAGGAGTTTGTAATGTCGAGGGGTATTCCTCGCATAGCGTTGCAATGGTAACGGTCAGCATAGCGCTTTCGCTTTTTGTGCATCTTCCGGCGTATGCGGCACATGTAAAAAGTGGTGCTTACACGGAGGGGGACATGGCGAACTGTCTTGTGCCGGCCTATCATGAACTGTATGGGAAAACATGGGGGATCGTAGGCTTCGGAAATATTGGTCGGGAAGTCGGCAAGGTAGCGGAAGCTTTCGGTTGTCGGCTTATTGTTTGTAAAAGAAACACGATTGATGGCTATACCTGTGTAGATATTGACACACTTTGTTGCGAAGCGGATATAATTTCTTTGCATACGCCCCTGACAGATGCAACAAGGCACCTTATTAACCGAAAGCGGCTTTCGCTTATGAAAAAGGACGCCGTTTTAGTCAATGTTGCCCGTGGCGCTGTTACAGACGAAGAAGCAGTTAAGGAGGCGATTTTGGAGGGAAAAATCGGCGCTTTCGGAACGGATGTATATACAGAAGAGCCTTTTTCGGAAACGCATCCGTTTTCAGCTATTAAAGACAAACCGAATGTGCTTTTAACGCCCCATATGGCATGGGGAGCCGTGGAGGCTAGGGCGCGTTGCCTGGATGAAATCGTTTCAAATATCCAGGCGTTTTACAGAGGGGAGAAGAGAGGGAGAGTTGATTTGCAACCCTGACTTGCTGCGCGTACTTTGGGTTGACAAATAAGGATATCCATGCTATACTATACTATGATTTGCTCATGAAAGGCAGGGAACAGAGAAAGCGTATGTTTGAAAAATTATCGTTTATTGAAGCAAGGCATAACGAACTGAGCGAAAAAATCAGCGATCCTACTGTGATTGCCGACCAGGAAACATGGAGAAAGCTTTGCAAGGAGCATTCGGATATTTCGCCGATTGTCGATAAATACAGAGAATATAAAAAGGCAAAAGAAACTATCGAGGAGGCAGAGTTGCTTCTGGAAACGGAAACGGACCACGACTTTCGTGAAATGCTGCAGGCCGAGATTGTTGAGGCGAAGGCTTCGATTGAAGCGCTTTCGGGAGAACTGAAAATTTTGCTTCTCCCGAAGGATCCGAATGACGAGAAGAATGTTATTGTGGAAATCCGCGGCGGCGCAGGCGGTGATGAAGCCGCTCTGTTTGCGGCAGACCTATACAGAATGTATACGATGTATGCAGAAACGAGACGATGGAAAATCGAGGTGCTCAGCTCGAACATTACCGATATTGGCGGCATAAAGGAAATTTCATTTATGATTGAAGGGCAGGGTGCATATAGTCGCCTGAAATTTGAGAGCGGTGTGCACCGTGTGCAGCGCGTGCCGGCCACAGAATCAGGCGGCAGGATTCATACTTCCACTGTGACGGTGGCGGTGCTTCCCGAAGTGGAAGAGGTAGAAGTGGAAATCAATCCGAACGACCTTAAAATTGATGTATTCCGCGCCGGCGGCCCCGGCGGACAGTGCGTCAACACAACGGACTCGGCTGTTCGTATTACACACTTGCCGACCGGTATTGTCGTTTCCTGCCAGGACGAAAAGAGTCAGCATAAGAATAAGGATAAAGGCATGAAAATTCTTCGTTCCCGCATCTATGACCTGATGCAGCAAAAACAGCACGATTCGATTGCACAGGAGCGAAAAAGTCAGGTAGGTACAGGGGATCGGAGTGAGAGAATCCGCACCTACAATTTTCCGCAGGGACGCATCAGCGACCATCGCATTGGTCTTACCATTTATAAAATTGATGCTTTTTTAAACGGGGATATGGATGAGGTGATTGATGCGCTTATTACCAATGCGCAAAGCGAGAAATTAAAGGGCACAGAAGAATAGAATACATCCTGAACGGCAAAGAATGCCGCGCGGTGTAGATAATTTTTGTAGTATGGAAGGACGGTAGGGAATGGAAAATCTCGGTTATGTACAAACGGTGACAGGCATAGCGCTTTGTCTGTTCGCGGTGCTTATGATTGCCATTGGCATCTATAGCACATCGCGTGCTGCCTCTATGGAGGGGTTCCTTTTAGGGGGGCGGAAAATCGGGCCTTGGTTTACGGCGTTCTCATATGGGACGAGTTATTTTTCGGCAGTTATTTTTGTTGGCTACGCAGGGCAGCAGGGCTGGACAATCGGCCTTTCCGGTATTTGGATTGGTGTTTGCAACGCCCTTTTGGGATGCTTGCTTTCCTGGCTTTTGCTCGCAAAAAGAACGCGGGATATTACGCGCCGTTTAGGAACAAAAACAATGCCGGAGTTTTTTGAAAAACGATTTAAAAGCCGTAACATGAAACTATATGCGGCGCTCGTTATTTTTATTTTTTTGGTGCCCTATTCTGCGGCGGTGTATAAGGGACTCGGCTCGATGTTTAATGTCATTTTCCCGGCGCTGGATGTAAAAGTGATTATGCTTTTAATTGCAGTTTTGTCCAGCATTTATCTTGTGCTTGGCGGCTATGTGGCCTCCTCGCGGACAGATTTCGTACAGGGCATTATTATGATTTTTGGTGTCATCTCTATGGTGGCAATCTTGCTGTTTCACGATAAAGTGGGCGGCGTTTCAGGCATTATGGATAAGCTTCGCGCGTGTGGGGAGGCAGATGGTGTCAATCTCTTGCATCCCTTTGGTGGGCAAAACTGGCGTGGGCTGCTTCTGAATATTTTGCTGACAAGCTTCGGCACGCTGGGACTTCCGCAGATGGTTAGCAAGTATTACGCGATCAAGGACGAGAAATCCATTAAAACTGCAACCATTGTGGCAACGGCCTTTTGCCTTTTAATCGGCGTTGGTGCCTATTTTACAGGAGCGCTCGGGCGGATTTTTCTTGAAAATGTGATGCCGGCCGGCGGCGTCGACTATATCGTTCCCCATACGCTGCTCGCGGCAATGGGCGACGCTAATATTTTTACAACAATAGTTTTGGCGATTATTTTACTACTTCTCTTATCGGCCTCTATGTCTACACTTTCTGCGATTGTGCTTAGCAGTGCATCGGCAATCAGCGTGGACACACTTCCTGTCATAATCCCCTCGATTCCAGAGAAGAAGCAAATGTGGATTACGCGTTCGCTTTGTCTTTTGTTTATTCTTCTTTCGTTCTTATTCGCGGTCGGCAATTTTTCCTTCATCGTTAATATTATGTCCTTTTCATGGGGGGTGGTTGCCGGCTGCTTCATCGGGCCCTTTATTTGGGGTGTATGTACAAATTGGGTTACAAAGGCGGGCGCGTGGTGCGGCCTTTTGTCCGGCACCTGCGTGGTCGGGACGCTGACGCTTATCCAGACCATGCAGACAAACTTTACTGATGCGATTGGAAACGCACCGTTTTACGGCGTTTTGGCGATGGGGGTTTCTTTAGTCATTACCCCTTTGGTCAGCTTGTTTACAAAAAAGGTTAGCATAAACCAAGGAGGAGAAATAGTATGAAAGAATTAATGCTTGGCAATGCGGCAGTTGCGCGCGGGGCATACGAGGCAGGCGTAAAGGTATTTTCCTCGTATCCCGGAACACCTAGCACAGAAATCACAGAATTTGCCGCGAAATACGAAGAAATGTATGCAGAATGGGCGCCGAACGAAAAAGTGGCGCTTGAGGTTGCAATTGGGGCATCCATTGCCGGCGCAAGAAGCTGCGCCTGCATGAAGCATGTCGGCCTAAATGTGGCGGCCGACCCGCTTTTTACGGTTGGGTATACAGGCATAAACGGCGGCCTTGTCATCTGTGTTGCAGATGATCCCGGTATGCACAGCTCGCAAAACGAGCAGGACAGCCGACACTACGCGGAAAGTGCGAAGGTATTGATGCTGGAGCCGAGTGATAGTGGCGAATGTAAAGAATTTATGAAAAGAGCCTTCGCTTTGAGCGAAGAATTTGATACGCCTGTTATTTTGCGTCTTTCCACGCGCGTTGCACATTCGCAAAGCCTTGTGGAAATGAAAGCACGCGAGGAAGTCGGCGTAAAGTCATACAAAAAGGATGCCATGAAATATGTCATGATGCCAGCAATGGCGAGAGGCAGACATGTGGCAGTTGAAGAACGAATCGAAAAACTGATTGCATTTTCGGAGACAACGGATCTAAACCGTATCGAATATAATGATAAGAAAATTGGCATTGTTGCCGCGGGAACAGGTTATTTCTATGCAAAAGAAGCCATTCCGAATGCAAGCTTTTTGAAGCTGGGCATGAGCTTTCCGCTTCCCGAAGCAAAAATCAGAGAATTTGCCAAAAATGTTGAAAAACTTTATGTAATTGAAGAGCTGGATCCGTTTATTGAGAACCATATAAAGCGCCTCGGAATCCCGGTAGAAGGTAAATCTAAAATGCCGCTGATTGGCGAAATCACGGCGGCTATGATTCGGGAAAAGCTTTTGGGCGCGGAGAAACAGGAGGTGCGTCGAGCTGAGGAAGCTATTCCGGTTCGTCCGCCGGTGCTTTGTCCCGGATGCCCGCACAGAGGCATGCACTATGTTTTGAAAAAATTAGGCCTCCGCGTAACAGGTGATATTGGTTGTTATACGCTTGGGGCGCTCGCACCGCTCGAAAATATTGATACCTGCATCTGCATGGGTGCTGGCATTGGCATGGCACATGGTATGGAGAAGGCAGAAGAAAACGGGCAAAAAACAGTTGCGATTATTGGGGATAGTACCTTTATCCATTCCGGAATCACTGGACTTATTAATGCCGTATATAACCAAAGCAGCACAACGACTATTCTTCTTGATAATTCCATTACCGGTATGACCGGGCATCAGCAAAATCCCACTACGGGACTTACGCTTTCCGGAAAGCCGACAAAACAGGTGGATTTGGAAGCGCTTTGCCATGCGATTGGCATAGAGCGTGTTGTTATTTGCGACCCGTTTGATGTGGATGCGTTTGAAAAAGTGGTAAAAGAAGAAACGGAGGCAAAGGAACCGTCCGTGATTATCGCCCAGCGGCCATGCGCGCTTCTTAAAACTGTGAAATTCACAGGCAAAGCGACTGTGGATCCAGAAAAATGCAAAAACTGCAAAATGTGCATGAAAATCGGATGTCCGGCAATCAGCTATAAAAACGGCATTGTGATTGACGAAACCCAGTGCAATGGCTGCGGGCTTTGTATGAATGTATGCAAGTTTGGCGCACTGGTGAAGGAGGAAACAAAATGAATATTTTAATAGCTGGCGTAGGCGGACAAGGTACACTTTTAGCAAGCCGCATTTTGGGATATGTTGCACAGGAGAAGGGGTATGATGTAAAGGTTTCTGAGGTGCACGGCATGTCGCAGCGTGGCGGAAGCGTCGTAACCTATGTAAAGTATGGACAATCGGTTGCTTCGCCTATCATTGAAGAGGGGGAGGCAGACATGATTTTGGCTTTTGAAATGCTAGAAGCATATCGCTATCTGCCCTATTTAAAGCCGGAAGGAAAATTGCTTTATAATACGCAATGTATGGACCCGATGCCGGTAATAACCGGCAAAATGGCATATCCGGAGAATATTGAAGAAAAAATGCAGAATATGGGCGTGAATCTTGCGGCAATTGATGCCCTTTCTCTCGCAAGAGAAGCCGGAAGTGAAAAGGCAGTAAATGTTGTTTTGATTGGCGCGCTTGCGTCGCATACGGACATTCCGGAGGAAGAGTGGCTTTCGGCAATTTCACATACAGTGCCGCCTAAATTTCTGGAAATTAACAAAAAGGCTTTTAAACTTGGATATACAAGAGCATAAGAGGGGAACTTTATCCGGAAGGTTGTGTATAAACGGTGAATGACACTTTAGAAAAAATGGGAATCTGCGCAGAAATCGCCGAGTTGACAGAAAAAACGGAAGCGGAGATTTCCCACCTCTTTCGAGGGCTGGAAAAGACGGAAGCGGAAAATCAAGCGCGCGTTCTGGCAGCCTTTCAAAATCATAAAATTAGTAGTGCACATTTTCAAGCGACCAGCGGTTATGGCTATGACGATTTAGGGCGGGATACGCTGGATAAAGTGTTTGCAGAGGTGTTTCGGACGGAAGCTGCCGTCGTGCGTCCACACTTCATTTCCGGCACTCATACGCTCACAGTGATGCTTTTTGCAGTTTTAAGACCCGGGGATGTACTCCTATCTCTTACCGGAGACCCGTATGACACTTTGACGGATGTTATCTGTGGGGATAGCGGGTCACTTCGCGAGTTTGGAATTGGTTATGACAAGGTGGAGCTGTTGCCGGACGGCGTTGATTATGCGGGAGTAGAAACGGCATTACAAAATGAAAAAGTGCGCGCTGTTTTTATTACACGCTCAAAAGGCTATGCCTGGCGGGAGAGCCTAAGCATTTCGGAAATGGAGAAGCTTTCGGCGTTTGTGCGCGAAAGACGAAGCGATGTGCTTGTTTTGGTGGACAACAGCTATGGAGAATTCGTCGAAACGCGGGAACCTGATTTTGCTGACCTTTTTGCGGGTTCGCTTATTAAAAATCCTGGTGGCGGGCTTGCGCCGTGCGGCGGCTATATCGCCGGAAAGGCTGCGTATGTACGCCTTGCGGCGGATAGACTCACAGCACCGGGAATCGGGCTTGAGGGCGGTGCAAATCTTGGCGTTATGAAAGACCTGTATATGGGCTTTTTCATGGCACCGCATACCGTTTGTCAGGCAATGAAATGTGCACTTTTATGCGGCGCGCTTATGGCAAAGCTAGGATATCCGGTTTGTCCGGGCATCGAGGATGCGCGAACAGACATCATTCAGGCAGTAAAGCTTGAAAAAGCGGAAAATGTTATTGCTTTTTGCCAGGGGCTACAAAGCGGCTCGCCGGTAGATGCGCATGTAAGTCCCGTGCCGTGGGCAATGCCGGGATACCAAAATGAGGTCATTATGGCAGCGGGCGCGTTTACGCAAGGCGCATCAATTGAAATCAGCGCCGATGGTCCGATTCGTCCGCCGTATATTGTATATATGCAAGGCGGCCTTACCTACGAAAGCGGAAAAATAGCCATCATGCGGGCGGCGACCACAGTTACAAAATAGAAGCAGAAATTTATAAAGCGTATGGGAGAGAAATTCTCGCATACGCTTTTTCTTTTTAAAATCGTGTCAAAGCAAGAGAAAAAAACATATTTTGGTTATGAGAGAAAAAGGGGGTGATAACCTTGTATTTGTGTGAGCTTGCGCCAGGTGAAAGCGGAAGCGTTTTGCATGTAGATGGGGCGGGCTATATAGGAGAGCGCCTTCGGAATATCGGGATTTACGAAGGCACAAAGATTATTGCATTACAAAAAAGTCCGCTGGGAGATCCAATAGCATATCTTGTCCGTGGTGCCGTTTTTGCAATTCGGCATACAGACAGTTTGAAAATTCAAATAAAGAGGGTGTAGAGGATGGGACTTACAACGCAATCGACAGGAAGAGCCGCACAAGATGGTGGCGCTTATATAAAGAAGAATGCAGGGGATAAGGTGCTGGCGCTCGCGGGCAATCCCAATGTGGGGAAAAGCACAGTCTTTAACGGCCTTACCGGTCTTCGCCAACATACGGGAAATTGGACAGGAAAAACGGTTACAAGTGCGGTAGGTGAGACGAAGTATAATGGAACACGATATATTATAATTGACCTTCCCGGCTGCTATTCGCTTTCTGCAAATTCTGCAGAGGAAGAGGTAGCACGCGATTTTATACAAAGCGAGCAGGCGGATGCCGTCATTATCGTATGTGATGGTACAAGTCTGGAAAGGAATCTTATTTTCGCCTTGGAAATTTTAAAGATGACAGATAAGGCAGTCGTCTGTGTGAATCTTTTAGATGAAGCAGGGAAGAAGCATATCGGGATTGATCTTAAAAAGTTGGAAACCCTTTTAGGTGTGCCGGTTGTCGGAACAACGGCAAGGCAGAAAGAGGGGCTCAGAGGGCTTTTAGAGGCAGCAGAAAAACTGGAGGAAAGAAAAACAAAAGTACAGTTTGGAGAAAACCTGGTAGAAGAAGCAGAGAAAATCAGCAGGGCAGTATTACGAATGCCCGAGAAAGACCCGATGCAAAGGGACAGAAGGCTCGATGCGATCATTTCCGGCCGGTTTATGGCGTTTCCGGTAATGCTACTTCTTCTTATGGTCGTATTTTGGCTAACGATTCGGGGGGCAAATTATCCTTCAGCGCTGCTTTCCCGTCTTTTTGCGAGCGTTGAAGGCGTACTGCGTCAAAGCTTATCTGCGGCACCCCTTTGGCTTTCCGGAATCCTCTGCGATGGTATTTGGCGTGTGACGGCAACGGTTGTGTCGGTCATGCTGCCCCCAATGGCGATTTTCTTTCCTTTGTTTACTCTTTTAGAAGATGCAGGCTTTTTACCCCGCATTGCTTTTAATCTTGATAGATGTTTCCAAAAATGCCGCGCATGTGGCAAACAGGCACTAACCATGTGTATGGGCTTTGGTTGCAATGCAGCAGGCGTGGTGGGATGCAGAATTATGGATTCGCCGCGTGAACGCTTGATTGCAATACTTACGAATAGTTTTGTCCCGTGTAATGGTCGCTTTCCGACGCTGATTGCACTTTTATCCATGTTTTTTGCTTCTAGTGCTATTGGTGCAGCATTCGGACTTTGTGCGCTGGTGGCATTAAGCGGGGCGTGTACAC
>JAZSDW010000059.1:0-13922 GCA_045531355.1 Clostridia bacterium
CCCTATCACCATATCCACTTCGCCCGTTTTAAGCCCTTCGATAATTTTTTTCTGCTCTGCGGGTGTTCGGAATCGCGACAGCATTTCTACTCGCACAGGGAAGCTTTCCATGCGCTTTTTAAACTGCGCATAGTGTTGGGCGGCTAAAATTGTGGTGGGCACCAGATATACACATTGGAGCCCTTCCATAATACATTTAAACGCCGCACGAATCGCGACCTCCGTTTTCCCATAGCCCACATCGCCGCAAAGAAGCCTATCCATCGGCCGGGTGCTTTCCATATCCTTCTTCACCTCGGCTATACACGCAAGCTGATCCGGCGTTTCTTCGTAAATAAACTCGCTTTCAAAATCCGCTTGCCATGGCGTATCCTTCAAAAAAGCGTGCCCCGTCATCTGGCTTCTGGCCGCATACAAATCCACAAGCTTGATGGCAAGTTCTTTAACGGAATGTCTGACACCTGCTTTCGTTTTTTGCCAGTCCCCGCCACCGAGACGGCTGACCTTCGGTGCCGGCGCATCTGCCCCGGCGTGTGAATATTTATAAAGGAGATTGAGCTGGGTAACCGGAACATACAGAAAATCGTTATTTCGATAGGACAGCTTCAGATAGTCCCGCTCCACACCATCCGTTTCGATTTTTTCCATCGCCTCAAATTTCCCGATGCCATGTACCCTATGCACAACATAATCGCCAATAGAAAGTTCATCGAAGCTTTTAAGCGCCTTCGCGCCCGTAACATGCGCCCGCTTTCGCTTTGTCTGTTTTACAAAAATGTCGCTCCCGCTTATAAATACCGTTTTGATGCCCGAATAAATGAATCCTTTGGAAAGCGGGGTTTCATAAATTGCCACCGTTCCTTTTGGAACGATTTCGCCCTTTTTGGGGCATACACAATGAATACCGCCGGCCGCCAGCGCTTCGCTGATACCTTTTGCACGCTGGCCAGAGCCCGCCAGAATAAAAATCGAATACGCATTTTCCTTCCACCGTGCCACATCCTCGGCTAAAATATCCGTTTTCCCAGCATAGGATGCCAGTGTTACTCCCGCAATACGCACGGTTCCTTTTACTTTATAATCCGGAAAAATTCCGCTCATGGCGGAAAATCCTACCACCTGGCCAGAAGGCATTTTTGAAAGGGTTTTCGTATAATCGTGGATATACTTTTCTTTAATTTGGTGCCTGTTTTCTTTCATTACAAGCGCCGCCACGCGCTCCCGGATACTGTCAGCGTAAGCGGCTGCTCCTTCGCTTACACGCTGGGGCTCATCAAAAATATAGAGAGTATCCGGCCCGAAATAGTCGAGAAGATGCCCTTCCTCGCCCTCTGCAAGCGCCGGCATAATCTCAACGGCGTCTAAATTTTGCACAGACTGCTGCGAGGCCAAATCAAAAGCACGGACACTATCGACCTCTGTATCAAAAAACTCTATACGGACAGGCCGTTCCTCTGTGGGTGGATACACATCAATGATCCCTCCGCGCACGCTAAATTGTCCTGCCCCTTCAATCATCGGCACGCGCCGGTATCCAATTTCAGCTAAAAGCGCCGGCAAATCCGCATGCGACTGTCCAGGGGCAACGGATATCGTCTTATATTTTTTGGCCGGCAAAATGAAGTCCAGGAGACACCCGATGCTTACCACCGCTGTATCTCCCTGTAAAATGCGATAAAGGGCCGCCCCGCGCGCCCTTGAAATTGCATAGCCGTTACTTTCGGCAATATTTGAAATAAAATCGCCTTGTGGCAGATGTGTCACCTGCTCCGAAAAAAAGGAAATCCCCTCATGAAGGGAACGCGCCGCGCTTTCGCTCCACGAAACGACAACGCCCTTTTTCCCCGTTTTCTCCAAAAGCGCAGCAATCAAATGTGCTTTTTGGTTTTCTCCCGCGCCCACAACATGTGTGGCACCGCGCTGCATCTGTACCTGCTCGCATAGCGTATTAAATTCGGGAAGCGCACCAAGTGGTGCAAAAAAATCCTTCATTCTGCCTCCGTTTTTCCAAAGCTATTAAATTGGTTCATTGCCGCCTGAACGCCTTCGTTCATGATGGTTTCCAGTATCGCATCTGCCTCTTTTATGCAAGTGGTTACGGCAACACCGTCGTCTTTCGAAAAAGTGCCGAGCACATGCGAAACCATGTCCCCCTTCGCGCCGCCAACTCCGATTTTCAGACGAATAAACTTGTCGCTCCCGAGATGGTACAAAATGGATTTAATTCCATTATGGCCGCCGTCACTTCCGGAAGCACGGATGCGAAGGCGGCCGGTCGGAAGCGCCACATCGTCCTGCACTACAATCACCTTTTCCGGCTCTATATCATAGTACCGAACAATTTCGCCCACGCTCTCGCCGCTGGCATTCATGAATGTAGAAGGTTTTACTAAAATGACTTTTTCGCCGGCAACCATCCCTTCTCCCAAAAGCGCCCGAAAGCGAATCTTCTTTACGGGAATGTTCCACCGTTCTGCCACATAGTCTATCGTTTTGAACCCTACATTATGCCGAGTATCCTCATACTTTTTCCCGGGATTCCCAAGTCCAATAATTAAATACATCTCTTTTACCTCTATAAGTGCATCTGCACATATTCATCAATCAGCCGAGACTGTGCCTCAATAAAAGCACGCCCTTCTCTTATTTTGACAACGGCACGCATGGCTCTTGTAACTGCCGTAACAAAAGCGGGCTCCAACTCTTCTGGGCGAAGCGGGCACATAGAAAGCGCACGCGGGTCATAAATGATTTTCATCCGCTCGCCTGCCTTTTTATAGGGCACCAAAGGAAAAATCCGGCAAGCCAGCGGACGCAGTTGCCGCTCGCATTTCCCGCAGCAAGAGAAAAAATCCGTTTCCCTTCCATCGTAGAAAAAACCGGACGGCTCGATATTTGCCCAGCGCGGCACCGGTGAAATCATCTTTGCCTCGCCGGGATATAGGTACATGCCGCTTCCCGCGTCGCTGTCCATACAGCAAGCTGCACCGCACCGCTTGCCGCAATCGGTTTTGCAAGGTGTCACCGTTTCCAGAAGACGATACGCATATCCATAAATGCTGCACGGATTGATTTTCATCTTGTTTCCTTCCCCATATCCAAATCATACGGCGTAATCTGATACACATAGTAATTCAGCCAGTTAACAAAAAGAAGGTTTGAATGGGACCGCCAGCGCACCACCGGCCGCTTTTCCGGGTCATCATCCTGATAGTAATTTTTAGGCACTGCGATGGAAAGGCCGCGGCTTTTATCCCGCATATATTCGTTATGTAGTGTCTCCGGGTCATATTCCGAATGTCCGGTTACAAATACATTTTTCCCATCCTTAGAGGCTACCAGATACACACCTGCTTCCTCGCTTGTTGCCATAACCTTAAGTTCCGGCACTTTTGTAATATCTTCCGCTCTCACCTCTGTATGGCGCGAATGCGGCGCATAAAAAGCATCATCAAACCCACGCATGAGCCTTGCACGCGGACGAATAACATCATGGCGAAATACACCGAACATTTTCTCGTTTAGCGGATATTTGGGAACGCCGTAGTGATAATATAAACCTGCCTGCGCGGCCCAGCAGATGTGTAGGGTGCTGGTGACATGCGTTTTCGACCATTCCATCACCTGACAAAGTTCCTCCCAGTAGTCCACTTCTTCGTATTCCATCAGTTCCACGGGCGCACCCGTAATAATCAGCCCGTCGAATTTCTTATCCTTTACATCGGAAAAAGTCTTATAAAACGAGGACAAATGCGCCTCGGGCGTGTTTTTCGATTGATGCGTTTCCGTATGCAGAAGTACCAGGTCCACCTGAAGCGGTGAATTGGATAGCGCACGGATAAGCTGCGTTTCCGTGGCAATTTTCGTGGGCATCAAGTTAAAAATGGCAATTTTAAGCGGACGGATATCCTGTTTTTGCGCTCGTTCCTCCGTCATAACAAAAATATTCTCACCCTGCAGAATACCGGCCGCAGGCAGAGCGTTCGGAATCCGAATCGGCATACTGTGTCCTCCCCCAGGTTTTGTTTTATTCATTATATCACAGCGACACCATTTTGTAAAGGGCAAAATCTCCGGTGTTCCGTTTTTATTTGCTCCGCTCAGATGCAAGTTGCTTTCTGCACTTTTTCGCGTTTTATTTGTAAAAATCTATTGTTTTTTCCCCATGTTTGTGGTAAAATAAATAGAAAAAGCAAAAACGAAGGTGTAAATTTGAACAAGCAATGGAACATATTATATAAAGAGATTGATGCCAAAACCGTTGCCGCTATCGAAAGTGCTGCTGCGGTTTCGCCGCTTCTGGCGCTACTTCTGGCAGTCAGGGGCGTGTCGCCCAACGATGCGGCCGCCTTTCTCTCCAGTAGTTTGTCGCTGTTGCACGACCCCTTTCTCCTTCAGGATATGGACAAGGCCGTAGGTCGGATTACGGCGGCGCTCTCAAAAAAAGAACGCATTACCATTTATGGGGACTATGATGTGGACGGTATTTCTGCCGTGGCAATTCTTCTCTCCTATCTGCGCTCTGTTGGTGCCGACTGCGCCTTTTATATCCCGGACCGCGATACGGAAGGGTATGGCATAAACGAAGACGCCGTCCGAAAGATTGCCAAAGACGGCACTAAACTGATTATTTCAGTAGACACGGGCATTACCGCCATTGCCGAAACGGATTTGGCTACCTCGCTTGGTGTGGATATGATTATTACGGATCACCACTCGGTTGGAGATACACTTCCTGCCGCCACCGCGGTAATTAATCCAAAACGCGCAGATTGCAACTATCCCTTCCCGCTTCTTGCAGGCACCGGTGTTGCCTTTAAACTCGTCTGCGCGCTTTGCGGTGACACACGGAAGATGGTGATGGACTATTGCGATATTGTGGCGCTGGCTACTATTGCGGATGTTGTGCCGCTTTCCGGCGAAAATCGCGTTTTAACGGCGCTTGGAATTCGCAAAATGCGGAAAATGGTCTCACCGGGGCTTGCAGCCCTCTTTGCCGTTTCCGGTCTTTCTACTGAAACGATTACAGCCGAGGAAATTAGCTTTTACGCCGCACCCAGGCTCAATGCCGCCGGTCGGATGGGAAGCTGCCTGCCGGCCGTGCAGTTGCTTTTAACAGGCTCGGCAGAGGAGGCCGAATCGATTGCGGCGGACCTAAACCGTCAAAATGCCGTTCGAAAAGCCATCGGTGAAGAAATTTATAAAGAGGCACTTTTAGAAATTGAAAAAGAGCATTTAGAAAATGACCGCGTGCTTGTCCTTTCCGGTGCCGGCTGGCATCACGGAATTATCGGCATCATCGCCTCACGCCTTACCGAACGGTTTTTCAGACCCACAATTTTAATTTCCACAGACGAGGATACCGGCAAAGGCAGCGGCCGTTCCATCCCCGGCTTTGACCTTTATAGCGCCCTTCAAAATGTTGCGCCATTTCTTACGCGCTATGGCGGACATGCGCTCGCGGCGGGACTTACCTTGCCGGTGCCAGAGATTGCAAATTTACGCAATGCCCTAAATGCTTATGCGAAAGACACGCTTTCGGATGCAGATCTATCCCCCACACTTGACATTGATGCGCCTTTAGACCTTTCGCTCCCGCTTCTGTCGGTCGCCGAACAGCTCGAGCTTTTAGAACCATTCGGCGCTGGGAACGAAAAACCTGTTTTTCTGCTTGGAGGCATCACGATTTCTTCCGTCCGCACCTCGAAAGACAAAAAGCATTTATTCCTGCGGCTTTTTAAAAACGGGGCCGCAGTCGACGCAGTTGCATTCGGAAAAGGAACCCTCGCCGAAACGATCGCCCGGGGGCAGACGGCAGATGTTGCTGGCAAACTTCATATTAATACATACGGTGGCACGCGTGCCGCGCAGATTATCATTGAGGACATTCACCTGAAATAGGCTGGTCCATTCAAGGGAGGCTTTATGCAAACCACATATTTTCAAACCTATGCAGACATTAAAAACCGTATTTTAAAATACCAACCCGAGGCAGATTTTACAACACTCGACAAAGCGTATGCCCTCGCATCCAGCATGCACAAGGCACAAAAGCGGGAATCCGGGGAGCCATATATTGTGCATCCTTTGGCCGTAGCCGGCATCCTTGCCGATATGGAATTGGATATAGAGGCAATTGCCGCAGGGCTTCTTCATGATGTAATTGAGGATACGCCGGTTACTTTTGATGATATCAAAACGGAATTTGGCGAGGACATCGCCCTTTTAGTAGAAGGCGTTACAAAGCTCGATAAAATCCAATTTCACGACAAAGCAGAACAGCAAATTGAAAGTCTCCGGAAAATGTTTTTGGCTATGGCAAAGGACATCCGTGTCATTTTAATCAAGCTTGCCGACCGCCTGCATAACATGCGCACGCTGAAAAATATGCCGCCTGCAAAGCGCCTCATTAAGGCCCGGGAAACGCTGGAGGTCTATGCTCCACTTGCACACCGGCTCGGTATTTCCAAAATCAAGTGGGAGCTGGAGGACCTATCTCTCCGGCATCTCGACTCTGTGGCCTATTACGAAATTGTAGAAAGCATCAACAAAAAGAAAAATGAGAGAGATGCTTATATTGACGCCATTAAGGATACGCTTGCCGAGCGTCTTCGCGGCCTTGGGATTCACTATGAGTTGGAAGGTCGTGCCAAAAGCTTTTACAGCATCTTCAAAAAAATGTATACGCAAAACAAGTCTATCGACGAGATTTATGACCTCTTTGCCGTTCGCATCATCGTCGATTCTGTCAGCGATTGCTACACCGTTTTAGGTATGGTGCATGAGCTTTATATGCCGATTCCCGGCCGGTTTAAGGACTATATCGCCATGCCAAAGCCCAATATGTACCAATCCTTGCATACCACAGTTATGGGACCGGAAGGAAGCCCCTGCGAAATCCAGATTCGTACCTTTGAGATGCACCGAACCGCTGAACACGGCATTGCAGCGCATTGGAAATACAAAGAAGGGCATTCTGCTTCCGGCACGCGGGATTCTGCCGATGCAAAGTTCGCATGGATTCGCCAGCTTCTTGATATTCAAAAGGATTTGACCGACGAAGAAGAATTTATGCGCACGCTGAAAATCGACCTTTTTACAGACGAGGTATTTGCCTTTACCCCACGCGGCGATGTTATTAACCTTCCTGCCGGTTCTACGCCGATTGACTTCGCCTTTGCAATTCATAGCGCCGTTGGCAGTAAAATGATGGGCGCGAAGGTCAATTCTAAGATTGTTCCGCTTGATTATCAGCTGGAGACAGGTGATATTGTTGAAATTCTCACCTCCTCCTCCGTGCATGGTCCCAGCCGCGACTGGCTGAAAATCTGCAAAACCAATCAGGCGCGCAGTAAAATAAACGCATGGCTCAAAAAGGAAATGCGCGAGGAAAACATTCTCAAAGGCAAAGAAGCCATCGAACGAGAACTGAAGCGCCAGGGCTTTACAATGGCACAGCTTTTTCAGAAAGAAAATATAGACCAGTGTCTGCGTCGCTATAGCTTTGCCAATACGGACGATATGTATGCTTCCATCGGCTATGGCACAATTACGGCGCCAAAGATTATCACGCGACTTAAGGAATACAGCCGCGAGGCTGCGACGGAAGAGAAAATCAAAACTACGCTTGCCCCCTTAAAGCGTACTTCCGGTGCCTCCAGCATCACGGTACACGGCATCGAGAATTGTCTCGTTCGTATTTCGAAATGCTGTATGCCGATTCCGGGCGATGACATTATCGGCTATATTACCAAAGGACGCGGCGTTTCCGTCCACCGGGCTGACTGTGTCAATGTTCGTGCTGAAGCGCTTTCTGAGGAAGACAAAGGCCGTCTTATCCGCTGCTATTGGACCGAAGATCAAAAGGGCAGCTACCTTTCGGATATTCAGATTGAATCGACGGACCGCCATGGTCTCTTGGCTGACATTACGAATGTGATTACCAACGATAAAATCAGCATTATGGCTCTAAATTCCCGCGCGCTGAAAAATAAAATGGCGATGATTAACCTGACACTTGAGGTTGCCAGTGCTGCGCAACTCAACACCGTTATCAAAAGGCTTTATACAATCCCCGGCGTATTTAATATTGTGCGTTTGCATCAATAGGAGGCTCAAATGCAAATTATAAGACACCTTGTCCCCCCACTTGACACAAACTGTTATCTTGTTTCCGACGGAGAAACCCTCGGCATCATTGACCCTGGCGGCGGCGAAAAAGCGCTTATTGCCGCCATCGAAGAAAGGCCCGAAAAACCCGCAGGAATTTTCCTGACGCACGGACATTTTGACCATGCCGGTGCCGCCGCTGCCTTGCGGGCGCATTTTCAAATTCCCATTTTTATTCATGAGCTGGATGCGCCCATGCTGGAAAATGCAGAAACGAGCCACGCCGCACGCTTTGGTTTTCCCTATGCGGGCTTTTCTCCGGATGTTTGCTTTAAAGAAGGCGACACGCTCCCGCTTGAAACGATATCCTTTACCGCTTTACACACGCCGGGACACACGCCGGGCAGCAGCGCTTTTCTCGCAGAGAATGTTTTATTTTCCGGCGATACGCTTTTTGCAGGCAGTATCGGAAACTTCCCTTTTCTCATGGCCGAAACGATGCACAAAAGCTTTTTGCGTCTCTTGGCGCTTCCGCCTTCGGTTCGTGTGTTCCCCGGTCATGCGGACGCGACTACCGTTTTGAAAGAACAGAAAGAAAATCCATTTTTACATTATAATTGGGAGTTGGCATCATTTTGAACATTGTGGCAATTGGACATGCGATGGAATATGAAGCAGAACAGATTGTTCTGCTTTTCTTTCCGCATCCTACGGACTTACATCTAAAAAGTATCCTCACGGAATCTGGCGGCATTTCGTATGTGAAAACCGAGGTGCAGCTTGGCGAAAAAACCAGTTCGCACACAGAAAGCGCTTCTCATCTCCCCACGGAGCGGGATTTGGGAAATCTCATTAAGCGAAGCGCCTTTTATGCACTCCGCCCGCTTTCGAGCCTGCCCACGCCCTGGGGAATTCTGACAGGGGTGCGCCCTACGAAGCTTATCCGTATTCTTTTGGACGAAGGCCGAAGCGAGGCCGCGGTGCGCGCTTTACTCGAAAAAGACTATCTGGTAGAAAAAGACAAAATTGCGCTTGCCATGCAGGTAGCCGCAGAAGAGGCGCGCCATGTGCGAAATCCGGAAGATGTGTGCATCTACATCGGCATTCCCTTCTGCCCGACGCGCTGTGCATATTGTTCCTTTATCTCCGCCACAGGTGCCGTGGCGGAAAAAGCAGAATATGTCCGTCTGCTTTGCGAAGAAATTAAGCGAACGGGCGAGATTGTCCGGGACCTTTCGCTCACCGTTCGCGCTATCTACATAGGTGGCGGCACGCCGACTTCCCTCGATGCTCCGCTTTTGGAATTGCTTTTCCATACCATCCACAATTCGTTTTCGCTTCCGCCGGGGCTGGAGTTTACCACCGAGGCCGGTCGGCCGGACACCTTCACGCCCGAAAGACTTGCCGTTTTAAAAAAATATGGCACAAATCGCCTGAGCATTAACCCCCAAACGCTCCACGACGATACCTTGCGGCTTATCGGCCGCCAGCATTCGGCCGTACAATTTCTGGAAGCATTTTCTCTCGCACGGTCTATGGGCTTTTCCAATATTAACACAGATTTAATCGCAGGCCTGCCCGGTGAAGATTTTTCGATGTTTCAGCATTCCTTTGATACGGTAGCTGCACTTTCGCCGGAGAGCCTTACGGTGCATACGCTCTATCTAAAAAGAGCCTCTGCATTTCGGCAAAGCGGTGCAGACATTTCCCAGGAAGCCCCGGCTGCTTCCATGCTGTCTTACGCCTTTAATCATGCGCTTTCAAACGGGTATCGCCCCTATTATATGTATAAACAAAAGGCTACAATTGGGAACCTTGAGAATGTAGGCTATGCAAAGCCGGGAACGGAATCTTTCTATAACACGGTAACCATGACCGACTGCGCAAACATTTTCGCGCTCGGCGCCGGCGGCGTCAGTCGCCTGCTCCTTCCGGACAAAGTCGCGCGTGTTTTTAATTTTAAACACGATGACGCTTACTGCAGGGATTTTGCAGAAATTCTGCGTCGGAAGGACGCGTTTTATCAAATTAAAGCTAAGGAGCTGCTATGCTGCAAATACAAGAAGCAATTATTGTAGAAGGAAAATATGACAAAATGGCCCTTTCGGGCGTGTGTGAGGCACTCGTGGTTCCCACTTATGGCTTCTCCATTTTTACAGATGCCGCGCTCCTCGAATATATCCGCACACTGGCAGAAAAAAGAGGCGTTATTCTCCTGCTGGATTCTGACCGTGCCGGTTTTAAAATTCGAAGCTTTCTGGCGGAAAAACTGCGTGCCGGAACTTTTCGTCATGCCTATATCCCTGCTTTGCCCGGAAAAGAAAAGCGAAAGGCGCACCCATCGGCAGAGGGTACACTTGGCGTGGAAGGCTTACGGCAGGATACGCTTTTAAGCGTTCTGCAAACGGTTTGCACTCTCGTTTCTTTTCCCGTCCGCCCAATCACAAGGCAGGATTTCTATGAAGGTGGGCTGATCGGCGGCAATGCGGCCGCAAAAAGACGAAGCGCGCTTGCCACACATCTTTCCCTTCCACCCCGCCTTTCTACAAACGCACTTCTTGCTGCCGCAAATGCGCTTATGAGTTTTTCGGAATACGCTGCATTTTTAGAAACGCTTTCCTAGCACTCAACGAGCACAATATCGTCCCCGATTTTTCTTATTTTTTCCCAGGGAATTCGATATTCCTCCTCCTTCCCGAAAAGCCCCATCATTTTTCCCTGTCCGGGAATAATGAGGGCAAGAACCTGGCCGGTTTCTACATCAATCTCTGCATCTACTATATACCCCACTTTAGCCCCATCAGAAAGATTGACTACTTCACGCTGACGAAAATCATAAAGGCGCATCGTTTTTTCCTCCTATAAACGAGAATCTTCCGGAAAGTTTGGCTTTCGGCACTCTTTACAAGCAAAGGTGTGCATACGGCTATTTCAGCCTATGCACACCCTTTTCTTTTTATGCGCGCATCGTCAGAATTTCCCCAAGTGCACGCGCAGTATATTCCATTTCTTGCATCGTATTGAAAATGCCAGGGGAAAATCGAAGACTTCCCTTCTGTTCCACCCCAAATCGTCGCGCTGCAAGTGGCGCGCAGTGCAGACCTGCCCGCACCGCGATTCCGTATCGTTTATCGAGTATCCATGCTACCTCCGCCGGATCCCGGGTAGAGAGCGCCAGTGCTAAAATTCCCGTTCTTTTTTCCATATCCGCCGGCCCCAGCAACTGTACCCCCGGAAGGTTGGATATCCGTTTCCAAAGGTATTCGGAGAGCGCGCGTTCATAGTGCCCGATATTAGAAACGCCGCGTCGCAAAACAAACTCTGTACCCGCGCCAAGCCCAACAATCCCGGGAAGATTTTGTGTGCCGCTCTCCAGCCTATCCGGTAAAAAATCCGGCATCTGCGAACTTTCAGAAGCGCTTCCCGTTCCGCCCTGTCGCATAGGCTCCAGGGAAATCCCTTCCCGCACATAGAGTCCTCCCGTGCCTTGCGGGCCTAAAAGTCCTTTATGCCCGGGAAAGGCCAGAATATCAATGGCATCCTTTTCTACATCGATGGGCACGCTGCCCGCCGTCTGAGCCGCATCCACCATGAAGAAAATGCCTTTTTCTCTCGCCATATGCCCGATTTCCCGGATTGGATTGATGCCCCCGCCTACATTGGACGCGTGCTGAATACAAATCATTCGCGTCCGTGGCGTAAGAACACGATGAATTGCCTCTGGTGATACCATCCCCGTTTCGTCGCTTTCGGCAAACAGGGTGCGTACCCCTCTTTCGCCGAGATGAATCGCCGGACGATAAACGCTATTATGCTCCATATCGGAAATAATGACATCATCTCCCGGCTTGAGCACCCCAAAAAGACCCGTGTTCAGCCCATCCGTACAGTTCAGCATAAAAGAAATCTGTTCCGGGTTTTTTACATGAAAAAGCCTCGCCAGCCGTTCGCGCGTCTCCCCAATCTTTTCAGCTGCACGCACGGAATACCGATGGCTTCCCCTGCCGGCGTTGGCACTATAAAAGCGAAGACAGGCCTCCATCTCCCGCCATACTGTCGGCGGCTTTGGGAAGGCGGTTGCACCGTTATCAAGATAAATCATTTCTGCCGGCTCCCGTCGATTCCTAAAATATGCAGGCCGTTTTGCTTAGCCGTGCGCTCCGCCAAGCTTTGGTCACTACGCCTGATTTCCAGCGAATACCCACATCCGCCGCGCCGCATCGCAGCCGGCGTTTGTACAATGTCAGCACGAACGCCTTGTTTTGCCAGAAGCCTTCCAAGGCGAACGGCTTCTGACATGGAGCGTAATTGTATCAGCATGGCTTTCCTCCTCTCTGAGACGAAAAATCGTCTCAATACACTATATGTATGCCGGAAGAAAAAGTCTACATGCTTTTCACTTTTTTCGACAAAAATTGCATTTTGCATATATAAAAGAGGCTGTAAATTAACGCGCAGTTAATTTACAGCCCCCCATTTTTTTGTATGGGATAGGAAAAAATGTTTCAGAACAAGCAAATTGAGCCAAAGCCTTCGGCTTTGGGATACCCGAAGGCGTACGGCGGTACGCCGAGAGGCGAAATTTGTTTGTAGCAAAAAGGCACTTGTATAAAGAAAAATCGAATAAAATAAGATTTTCTGGCATAATTTCATCCCTTTAAGCATCAAATCTTATTTGCCACTAGCATTTTCTTTGCCTTTTTGCGGTCTGGACTTTTTTTACAGCCTTTTTTATTGAATTGCGCGATATACAGCGCCATTTTGCATGGAAACCCCTTTTGCCTTTGCCATTTCATGCACCGTCACAAGCCGAAAACCGCGCTTGACGAGTTTCGGTACAGCGATGCGGATGGCCTCCGCCGTGCTCTCGTAAATATCGTGCAGTAAAATGATATTCCCATCTCCAGCATGACTTAAAATATATTCTGCAATTTCCCCAGCATCCTTTGACCGCCAGTCCTGCGGATCCACATTCCAAAGTACAAGCGGCATGCCGGCCGTTGCCCTTATGGTCGCAGTATGCTCCCCATACGGCGGGCGGAAAAGCGTCGGTTTTTCACCAGTCAAGTTTTGGAGCAGCACATTGGTTTCAAAAAGTTCCGCTTGCACTTTTTGAGCAGACACTTTGGTGAGATTCGGGTGGTTATAGGTATGGCTTCCGATTTCAAAACCGCTGGCATGTGCTCTTTGCAAAACCTGCGGATAAAGGCGAACCTGGCATCCCAGCACAAAGAAGGTCGCCTTTGCGCCGTAGGTAGAAAGCGTACTGATAATGGAATCCGTATATATGCCGTGCGGTCCGTCATCGAAGGTCAGCGCGAGCATCGGTCCATTTTGCGCTGTCTCACTCCAGCCAAGTTCTAGATAGGCCGGCGTTTCTGCTTTATATACTGTAATGGTTCTGCCATCCGGTGCATAGAGCGTGTCCACTACCGCATGATAGGACGCATACCACCCCAGATTCAGGTAGGTGGGCACCTCGGAAAGGTATACCATAATCGTGCGCCCATCCGGAGCGTAGAGCGTCCGCACAATGTCCTCCCTCGCCTCATGCCAACCTAAGGAAAGATATGCGGGCACCTCTGCGTGATAGACAACAAGTTCCCGCCCATCCGGCGCATAGAGCGTTTTTATCGTTTCCGCATAGCTTTTATACCAGCCAAGCGTCGTGTATGTTTCCACTTCTTCTTCCGCTACAGTCGCCATGCGGCCGTCCGGTGCATAAATGATAACACCCGTACTTCCGGCCGGCACAGCGTAGCTCATCAAAAGAAGCGTGCAGATTGCACTAACCAAAAACTTTTTCATTCGCA
>JAZSDW010000009.1:0-4166 GCA_045531355.1 Clostridia bacterium
TATATTTATCGCTTTATTTGCAGCCTTAATCATATTTCTTGGCACACCATTTGGAGCAAAAGAAATAAATGAACGATTGCTTAGAACCGGGCTTGTAAATCACGCAGGCGAAACACCGCTTTTAATCCAAAAAAGCTATGATAAGTCAAATTGCGTAACCACAATGGAGTTTGAATCCAATGGCATTCCTTTATGCGATTGGGAGAATAACAAGGAAAACATTGAAACGATTTTAAATGTGTATATTGATGAGATTAAACAGGGCAAACGAAGAAACAGAATTATATTAAATACAGTTTCGGGAGATATTCAAATTCCGTGGGCAGTAGATTGGAAAGATGAATACTTAAGAAACAAGGATTTTGAAATTATTTTAGGAAGAGGTTTGCTTAAGGATATATCCGTTGATCTGAATAAAATCCCGCACATTTTAATTGGTGGCTCCACGGGTTCAGGAAAAAGTTTTTTGCTTAAGCATTTGCTTTTACAATGTTTTAAAAAAGGTGCAGAGGTTCATATAGCAGACTTTAAGGGTGGAGTTGACTTCTATAGAAAATGGCGTGAAAAATGCACATTCATTATGGATAAAACCAAGCTGTTGGAAGATCTTGAAAACTTAATCAACGAACTTGAAAGAAGAAAGAAAATATTAACAGGGACTTCTTGTTCAAACATCAAAGTTTATAACGGGCTATTTCTTTATGCTGGATTAAAGCGTATTATTTTTGCTTGTGATGAGGTCGCAGAGCTTTTAGATAAAACCGGACTTTCCAAAGAGGATAAGGAACTTATATCACAAATTGAAAACAAGATTTCCATTATTGCAAGACAAGGCAGAGCTTTTGGAATACATCTTATCCTTGCAACACAAAGACCTGATGCAAATATCCTGCCCGGACAAATCCGAAACAATATTGATTACAGAGTGTGCGGAAGAGCTGACACAGTATTGTCACAGATTATTCTTGACAACACGAAAGCAGCAGACGAAATTCCAAAACACACACAGGGCAGATTCATTACCCATGACGGTCAAATATTCCAAGGGTATATGTATGATGAAGCATCATTATAACTGATATCTTAAGTCGGCGAAAGGAGCGCCGATATGGCAGAAAAGAAAATAAAAATACCACAATATGAGATTGAAGCTTTAGCTCGCTGTTTTCTTCCTGACATATTGGCGTTCTATGAATCCGAGAAAGGTCAGAAAGAATCAGACGAGTTGGAAGAAGCAAAGCAAAAAGAGGTAGCCGGATGACTACCTCTTAAATCTTTTTATAAAGAAAAAACAAATCCGAATGTTTCTCCTATAAGGAAAAAGTTCGGATTTGCTTTCTTTGGTGACTCATCGGGGATTCGAACCCCGGACACCTTGATTAAAAGTCAAGTGCTCTGCCAACTGAGCTAATGAGTCATATGGCTGGGCTGGCTGGACTCGAACCAACGAATGCAGGAGTCAAAGTCCTGTGCCTTACCGACTTGGCTACAGCCCACTATTGGGGTGGATAGTCGGATTCGAACCGACGGCCTCTAGAGCCACAATCTAGCGCTCTAACCAACTGAGCTATACCCACCATATTGGCGCGCCTGAAGAGACTCGAACTCCTGGCCCACTGCTTAGAAGGCAGTTGCTCTATCCTGCTGAGCTACAGGCGCATGCGTGGAGCGGGTGATGGGAATCGAACCCACGCGATCAGCTTGGAAGGCTGAGATTCTACCATTGAACTACACCCGCACGAAACGACTATATTAGTATAGCAGAAGCCCCGCCAATTGTCAAGTAAAAAATATCAAATTTGCAAATATTTTTTCGCGTTGCCGCTTTTTCGTATATTTTTCATGTCCCGCTACTATACTAATTGTGAAGGAGTTGAATTTTATGCGTTCTAAAACAAAGATCTGGATTATCGCTCTGCTTATTCCCCTCGCCGTAGGTGCACTCTCTGCGCTGATTACGCGAAACAGCATGGAAGACTTTTCCAATCTGGCGCAACCCCCGCTTTCGCCGCCCGGCGGCTTATTTCCTGTCGTATGGACAATTCTATTCTTACTGATGGGAATAGGTTCCGCACTCGTATATTTTTCCGAAACCCCCGTACAGGGGAAAGCGCTTAAAGTGTATTTTGCTCAATTGGTTGTCAACTTTTTCTGGAGCATCATTTTCTTTAACCTTGACGCAAGACTTTTCGCGCTGGCATGGATTCTTTTACTTCTCTTCCTTGTTATCTGGATGATTCTACTCTTCCATAAAGCCCGTCCGCTGGCAGCCTATCTGCAGATTCCATATCTTCTTTGGCTTCTGTTCGCCACCTATTTAAATGCTGGCGTTTGGTATTTAAACCGATGAGGTAAGACGGCGCTTTTCCTGCACCAGAAAGTTTCTTGCTAAAACTGTATCACAATCTAAAATGGAGCCTTTACGAAGCACATGCGTAATGGTAGACCCAATAGCCAAAATCAGCGCCTCATCAAGATCTTCCATTGCAAGCGCACGCAAAGCATCAGCATCCGGAACATTCCGTCCTGGTTCGATGATATCCGATAAATAAATGATTTTTGTAAGCGGCGGCATATTCTCATGGCCTGTTGTATGATAGTAAATCGCGGCTAAAATTTCCTCGTCCGAAATTCCAAATTCCGTTTTGGCGACATACGCCCCCAAATAGGAATGTACCAGCCCTTTTTCAACATAACAAATCGGCTTTAAGGGGATGCCCGCCGCTTCGCATTTTTGTATACCTATGTCCTTTGGAATGTTTTTGGCACAATCATGTAAAATGCCCGCGATTCTTGCCTTCTCGGGATCCACACCATACCGGCGGGCCAGCATTTCCGCCGTATCCCGCACGCCAAACGAATGCGCGAGTCGCTTCTCATCTATCATGCCCTGTAGCTTTTCAAGCATTGCCCGTTCCGTCATACTGTCCCCCTACATACAATATAATTTACGACTTTGGATATAGTCCTCTACAACCTTCGGCAAATAGTCGCGTGTACTCTGTCCCATCCTAAGTGCCTCACGCACCATCGTGGATGAAATCTGCACCTTCGGGATCTGCACATACATGGCATCTGTCGGTGGCGGGGTATTCTCGCGAGTGACCACTAAAAATGTAGCCAATTCCCGGATTCGTTCCGGGTTTTTCCATGTGTGAAGCAAATTATACGCCTCATCGCCAAGAATAAAATAAAGCTTTGCCGCTGGTAATTCTTTCGCAAAATGCTCCACCGTGATATAGGAATAACTCGTTTCATCCCGCATCAGTTCATAATCCGAAACGAAAAACCGGCTCTCGTCCCGGATCGCCAACCGTAACATCGCCAGCCGATCCTCGCCGGCCGCCACGCATCCATTTTCTTTATGCGGCGGGATTTTCGCGGGAATAAACAGTACGCGATCAAGACCCGCGCGCGCTGCCGCTTCCCTTGCCGCATGCAAATGCCCGAGATGCACCGGGTCAAACATACCGCCATAAAGACCTATGCGTTCCATCTTTATCTCCTATTCTATGAAATCAAATTCCATTTCTCCGAAGACTACGGTATCGCCTTCTGCGATGCCTTTTTCGCGAAGCGCGTCGATAATGCCTCGCGCTTTAATGGCCCGCTGGAAATAATGCACCGACTCATCTACACCAAAATTGATGCCGCGTAAAAGCTTGTCCACATAAGGGCCCTCTACCGTATAGGTTCCATTTTCTGCCGTAATGGTATACGCCTGCTCGTCAATTTCTTCTTCTTCCAACGCCTCAGCCTCATATACCGGAATAGGTGGCAAAACATCCAGCATTTCTGCCACATGGTTCATTAGCGCATCCACGCCCGCACCCGTTGCCGCACTAATTGGGAAATACCGATAGCCGGATTCGGCAGCGAAGGCCGCAAATTCTTCGGCAAGCGGACTTGGCATATCTGTTTTATTGCCTGCTACGAGCTGCGGCCGGAGCAAAAGCTCTGGGTTATACAGCTCCAATTCCCGGCAAATGGCCTCGAAATCATCTATCGGATTTCTTCCTTCTGTTCCGGATGCGTCCACAATATGAATCAGCACGCGCGTCCGTTCGATATGGCGCAAAAACTCGTGCCCGAGTCCTGCACCTGTATGTGCGCCCTCAATCAGCCCCGGCACATCTGCAATAAGTCGGAGGCCAAGCGGTCTTAGG
>JAZSDW010000015.1:0-4174 GCA_045531355.1 Clostridia bacterium
ATAGGCTGGGCCAATAAAGAGAAGGCAAAAATCGATGATGAATTTGCACATTCCGGCAGATACAGCATGAAGGTTACGACAACGGGAGACGGTGCCGTTGCGTATGCTGCATCGCAGCTGATTCCGGTTGATTGCTCTAAAAAGATAAAATACCAGATTTCCGGCTGGGTGCGGACGAGTTCCGGCTTGCACGCGAAGGGATTTTCAAAGAGACAGATTTGGTTCCGCTGGGAATATTATACGGATAGCGTTGCCAATTCTGAGACTTATATCGACTCCGGCGGAACAGCCTGTATGGCGCCGATTCAGAAGGACAGATGGGAACTTGTTTCCACGACATTTATGCCCAAACCGCCCGTAGAGCACGCGAAATACATGCAGCTCTACCTTTGGGTGCAGCCGCCGGCAGGCGAAATTTGGTTTGATGACCTCGAGCTCGTGCCTGTAACCGCTCCGAATGTAATGGAACTGGAGTGTGACCAGTATTTCTACTACGAGGATGCGGAAATCGGCTACGCGAAGGCAGCCATGTTCCCGCAATTCGTAGACGAACACAAGGATAACACCGTAGACTTTATCTTCTATGACAAAGACGGCACAACCGTTCTTAAAGAACAGAAAAACACGCCGCTTGTAGATGGCAAGGCCGCTTTTTCTTATTCGCTTTCGCTCATTGGCGAAAAGAAAACGGCATACCCGATTCGCGCAATTCTTCGTGATGCCGCAGGCAATGAGCTGTGCAGCCTCGAACGGCGCGTATACCGCTATAACCGCCCGACCATGATGAATGAAGACGGCGAACTTTTAAATGAAGACGGTTCTATCTATGTGTTTGCAAATGTCTTTGGTCTCAGCGGTCTGAATAGTGAGCCGGAAAAGATGGAAGAGGTTGGCATGAATAACGGCATTTCCTCGATGGGGCATGCTGGCGCGTACCTCGCAACGAACGGCAAGAACAGAGATTTAAAGAATGTTCTGGATTCCATAGATGCAAATGGCATGAAAGTTATGGTTTGTATCATGGATTCTTATCGCACCATCGGCAACCCCATGTGGAAGGATGTGGCCGGAAAGATGATTGCGGAATTTAAAGATCATCCGGCTATTTTAGGTTGGTATATCATGGATGAGCCCTTCGATATGGTCCTGGGGGATGTGGAGGCGGAGCTGGAAACCGCCTATAAGATTGTGCGTGATAACGACGAAAAGCATCCGGTTTGGCTCGTAGATAATAATAAAGATTCGTTTTTCCGGATGACAAAATATGCCGATATGATATATCCGGACGCTTATCCGGCATGGCCGAAGGCAAAAGAACCGTTGTTCCCCGCACCGTATGATACATCTTCTGCAAACCCTGCTGTGCACGATTCCGATATGGCACAGATGGTCAGAAGAGAAGCCGAACGCTACGGAAAGAACTTTGGTATCTGCCACCAGGCATTTGACTACAACGGTTACAATCCTGTTCCCGCAGAGTTCCGCTCGATGATTTATCAGACAATCTTTGAAAGAGGACATGGCGACTCCTGGTATCACTATGTGAACTTCTCTGCGAAAGCGGACCAGATGGAATTCTTTAAAACCTACACAGAAGAAGAACAGGGCCTTATCCGTGAGCTTTTCGGAAGAGCCTCTACATTACCGAAGTTCAATCGCTATGATTGCAATGATTATTCTTATCAGGGCACGGTAAAAGACGGCAAGCTCTACATGATGATTATTAACCGCCATGCTACCGAGCAGACGATTGATGTTTCCTTAAGAAGCCAAAATGGTCTTGTGGTTGCAAGCGGTGAGCCGGAAGAGCTGTATCTCGTAGGCGAAAGCGTAAAGCCGACCGTATCGGGAGAAACGCTGACGGTTACGATTCCGGCAGTCAATGTAAGCCTCATCCGCCTCGATGCACCGGACGCAACAGCTGAAAAGCTTTCTGCGCCTGCATTTGATGACCTGGAAGGCTACGACTGGGCGGCGGAAGCCATTGAAGCGCTTTACAAGAAGGATATTGTAAGTGCAGACGCGCTTCGTGCTTATGCACCGGGTAAAGCGATTACGCGTGGCGACTTTGCAAAGTACCTCATTCGCGCACTCGATTTAGAAGTTCTGTCGGAAAGAATTGTAGAAGACTTTGCAGATGTTCCCAAGGATGCACCGTATTACAGAGAGGTTATGGTTGGCAAGACGCTGGGCATCCTCCGCGGTGTTGGCGACAATGCCTTTAACCCGGAAACTCCGATTACAAGACAGGATCTCATGGTCATTTGCCGCAGAGGTATGGTAGAAGGCTTCAAGGCAGGCGGCGATGCGGCGGACCTTTCGACCTTCAGCGACAGTGCGCTCGTAGCGGACTACGCCGAGATGGCAGTTTCGACCATGAATGCAGCCGGTATCGTAAAGGGTAATGCCGACGGCACCTTAAACCCGCTTGGCAACACCACCCGTGCAGAAGCGGCCGTGATCATGGAACGCATCATGAACATTAAATAATCCATCCACTACGAAAGATTTTCAGGGAATTGCCTGCGGGGGACCTTTCTCCCGCAGGCAGTGATTTCCACATAGAAGAAATGCAGTGCCGAGAGGCTATAAAAAAGCGAATACATACCAATTCAAAAGGAGCGGCATGTTTTTTGCGGGAAAGAGAGATAGACATGATTAAATTCGGAAAACGCATTGAGCCCATGGTAGACCGGTTTCTTATTGAAACCAGCGAAAATGTTTCATTCAGAAATGTAGTCCCTGAGAACAGGGGCGAGATACTTGCCTTTGACAAGCCGTGGGAAGCCCCCGGTTCCGTAGTAAATACCGTTCTGCAGGACGGGGAAACGGTCAAACTCTATTACAGAGGATATCCGCTTGCCGCAAAGGACGATTCGAGCGAACAGGCAACATGCCTTGCTGTCAGCACAGACGGCGTGCATTTTGAGCGCTGCGCCATTAATGAATTTGAATCCGGCGGAACAAAGGAAAACAATGTGGTCTATAAGGGCGTTGTTTGTCATAATTTTGAACCCTTTTACGATACAAATCCGGACTGCAAGCCGGAGGAGCGGTATAAAGCAATCGCCGGTATTAAGGAAACCGGCGGGCTTAGTGTCTATGGTAGCGCGGACGGCATTCATTGGAAGCCTCTTTGCGATGAGCCGGTTATAACGGACGGAAAATTTGACTCACCGAACATGGCGTTCTGGGACGATCATGCCAAGGTATACCGTGCCTATTTCCGCTATATGGCAAACAGCTCGTTTTATGGCGAAAAATGGAACAAGGTACGCGCAATCCGTTCCGCCACCTCGCCGGATTTTATCCATTGGAGTCCGGTTGTGGACAACCAATATATTGAGAGCGAGCCGCAAGTGGAATATTACACAAATGCAGCGCGGTGCATTCCGGGAGCCGAGCATGTGCTGATTGCCTTCCCGATGCGTATGCACTCGTTCCGCCCCATGCCGGACGATGTGAAGATTGTAAGCGAGCTTGGTGAGAGGGACTCTATTGAATTTGAGCTTTCTGACTGCGTGCTTATTACCTCGCGTGACGGCATATTTTGGGATAAAACGGTGCAAGATGCCTGGATTGCCCCGTCGATGCATCGCCATGATTGGTCGCAGAGAAACTATATTACGGCCGGCGGCATTGCAGAGGTTGGCGATTATTTCTATGTATATACAACACAGCGCTATGAATGGGAAGATGATGGAATCTGGGCGTATGCTGTTCCGCGGTATCGCTTCATTTCCCTCTATGCTGAAGGAGATGGCGGCTCCTTTACTACGAAGGACCTGGAATTTGAAACAGACGACATCTACTTAAACTTCTCCACCTCGGCTTACGGTTATGTGAAAGTTACGGTGCTGGACGAAGATGGCAAGGAATTTTATAAGTCTGACGAGCAGTACGGCAACGAAATTTCCCGCAAGCTGACAATCGAAGGCCTGAAAGGGAAGAAAGGGAAGCTTGTCATCGAGCTTTCGGAAGCCCATCTGTATGCCATCGGCAGCGATATGCGTAAAAAATAACAAAAAAGGATAAAAAACGAAAAAGTTTGAAAAAAGCTTGCATTCTGGGAAAAGGTGTGTTATAATACAGAATGTAGTAGTAAGGGCGGCAGATTTTGCCGCCCTTACAGTTTAACTGAATTTTTCAGGAGAAACACGAGTAGAGTATGGCA
>JAZSDW010000072.1:0-3829 GCA_045531355.1 Clostridia bacterium
ATTGAGGCCGGCACCTTCATGGTTGCCGCCGCCATTACCGGCGGACGGATATGTCTTGAAAATGTGATTCCGAGCCATGTAAAAGCACTCACGGCAAAGCTACAGGAAATGGGGGTGCAAATCAAAACGCAGGAGGATCGGATTTTCGTAGAAGCGGCGAAAGAACTTGCCCCCACAGACATCAAAACACTCCCATACCCAGGCTTTCCCACCGACATGCAGCCGCAGCTCTGCGCGCTTTTAAGTGTATCCCGCGGTACTGCCATTCTCACCGAAACCGTGTTTGAAAACCGTTTCCTGTATGTTCCTGCCCTAAAGCGGATGGGTGCAGATATCACAATTGAAGGCCGTGCCGCCATTATTAAGGGAAAGACTCGTCTTGCCGGTGCCCATGTTTCTGCTACCGACCTCCGTGCCGGTGCAGCTCTGGTGCTCGCAGCCCTTGGAGCCGACGGGGAAACCCGCATCAGTGACGCCGGATACATTGCCCGCGGTTATGCGTTTTTCCCGGAAAAACTACGCGCGCTCGGTGCCGCGGTCGAAGTTTTCTAACAACTTAAAAAGGAGTACAAATTCCGAATTGTACTCCTTCTTCTTTGTCCTCCGGCGCTTATGCCGTTTCTATTTTGTTAGCCGCCTGCAGACCCAGCTGTTCTACTGCGTTTTCCCGCATCTTATATTTCAGAATTTTCCCTGCCGCATTCATGGGGAACGCGTCTACAAAGCAGATATAGCGCGGCACCTTGTGCTTGGCCATGTTCGCCAGAATAAAGGCGTGTAATTCTTCTTCCGTTAAGGTTTCTCCCGCTTTCACAATGACGCACGCCATAATTTCTTCGCCGTAATCCTTATCCGGCACGCCAATGACCTGCACATCCTCCACCTTCGGATGCGTATAAATAAAGTCCTCAATTTCCTTAGGATAAATGTTCTCGCCACCCCGGATAATCATGTCCTTAATGCGCCCGGTAATTTTGAAATTACCGTTTTCCACACGCCGCGCGAGGTCACCGGTATGCAGCCAGCCGTCCTTATCAATCGCCGCCGCCGTTGCCTCCGGCATTTTATAATAGCCCTTCATAATGTTGTAGCCGCGCGCCACAAATTCACCGTCCACGCCGTCCGGCACTTCTTCCCCGGTTTCAGGGTCAACAATCTTGCATTCAATACCGAACATACTGTTGCCTACCGTGGATACGCGCACTTCGATGTCGTCCGTAGTCGAACTCATGGTGCAGCCCGGGGAGGCCTCTGTCTGCCCATACACAATGCAGATTTCCTTCATATTCATTTTTTCCACGACATCTTCCATCACCTTGATGGGGCACGGTGAGCCTGCCATAATCCCTGTCCGCATCGCAGAAAAATCGGTCTTGTCAAAATCCTTATGGCCGAGCATCGCGATAAACATCGTCGGCACTCCATGGAATGCCGTGATTTTTTCCCGTGTGATGCAGTCGAGCCCCTTTGACGGTGAGAACGCCGGAATCGGGCACATGGTCGTGCCGTGCGTGACCGACGCTGTCATTGCAAGCACCATGCCAAAGCAATGGAACATCGGCACCTGAATCATCATCTTATCGGCCGTAGACAAATCCATTCTATCCCCGATATCTTTGCCATTATTAATTACATTATAATGTGTCAGCATAACGCCCTTCGGAAAGCCCGTTGTTCCCGAGGTATACTGCATATTGCAAACATCATCCTTGTGGATGGAAGCCGCACGCCGATATACTTCTTCCAGCGGCGTTTTCTCTGCAAGCGCCATCGCTTCCTCCCATGTTCTACAGCCGGGCTGCTTCGATTCCACCGTAATGATATTCCGCAAAAACGGGAGTCGCTTTGCGTGCAGCGGTTTTTCGGCATCGTGCTCTGAAAGCTCGGGGCAAAGCTCTTTCATAATGCCCACATAATCCGAATCTTTATACCCATCCACCAAAACCAATGTGTGCGTGTCGGACTGCCGCAGAAGGTACTCCGCTTCGTAGATTTTATACGCCGTGTTCACCGTCACAAGCACCGCGCCAATCTTCGTTGTCGCCCAGAAAGTGATATACCACGCCGGCACATTGGTAGCCCAGATTGCCACATGGTCCCCCCGCTTTACACCCATAGAGATGAGGGCGCGTGCAAAGGTGTCTACATCGTCACGAAACTCGCTATAACTACGGGTATAGTCGAGCGTAGTGTATCGGAAGGCCGGCTGATCCGGAAAGGTTTCCGCCATGCGGTCAAGCACTTGCGGAAAGGTTAAATCAATAAGCGTATTTTTCGGCCAGATATATTGGCCTGTGCCGCGGAGGTTTTCCTGTAAGTGTCCGCGTCTTGTATGATCCTCTGTATTTTCGTGCATGAAATCCATAAACTTCGGGAAGATGATACCGGCATCACAAAGGTCCGGCGCCCAGCGCTTTACCCATTCGAGAGAAACATAGCCTTCATAATTGATGGAGCGGAGCGCGAAAAGCATCTCACGGAGCGGCAAATCCCCTTCGCCTAAAATCCGGTACTGCGTCTGGCCGTTTTCGACCACCGAATCCTTAATATGTACATGCTTGATATAGGCGCCTAAATTCTGGAGTGTTTCTTCCGGCTTTTCCCCTCTATACCGATACGGATGGTGCAGATCCCAAAGTGCACCAATGTTATCGCTGGGAATGCGGTCGAGTAGCGCGCGAAGGCGTGCTGTGTCTGCATAGACACCATTCGTTTCAATTAAAAGCGTAACGCCCTTTTCCTCGGCGTACGGCATGAGCGCCTTCATCTCTTCTAAAATCAGCGTATCCGAAACCTCTTCGCCGGGTGCCGGCGTGTCGTCCGCTAAAATCCGGATAAACGGCGTGCCGATTTTGGAGGCTACCTCTACATATTTAAAAATTTCTTTTCTATTTTCCTCTACCTTGTCCCGAAACTTCAGACAGCAACCTGTCGCCAGACACGGCACCTCAATCCGCTTCTCCCGAAGGGTTTCTGCCGTTTCCTCGCATCGGGACGGCGCGAACGGAGAGCGAGCATTCTCACTTTCAATTTCCCGCACCTCAATCCCGTGAAATCCGAGGTCCTTCGTCATGGCGCAGATGTCCGCCCAGGAATAGTTGGGACATGCCAGCGTTGAAAAAGAAAATTTCATTGTGATCATCCTTTCTCGGAGACTAAAAAAGCTTTCATCTCCACACTTTAATAAGCAAAGAGACGAAAGCAAGCTTCCGCGGTACCACTCTTTTTGGTAAAACTACCCACTTTACGGCATCCTGTAATGCCTTCCCTTTTTACGGAGGGAACCCGGTCACGCTTACAAGCCACGAGAGCCTTCAGCTAACAGCTCGGAGGGGAGCTCGACACCAGGGCGCCTACCGTTTCACAGCAACCAACGGCTCTCTCGAAGCGCGCTACCCAGATCTTATACCTCGTCATCGCCTTTCTATGCGTATAGAATATCATATCTTTTCTCGTTTGTCAATCTTTTTTTGCAAAATGTTTTTCGCAAAACCCATTCGCGCACCATACGGCGTATTTTCCTGAAAAAAGCACCGACAAAGTCGATGCTTTTTCCTGGTGCAGCGAGTGATGTTAAAACCGAACCCAAGGCAGAATTTTCTATTTCCTCGAAAGTAATAGTTTCTGTTCCGTCCTTGTAGTTACAATCAATTATAATTTTGTCATCGAATAAGTAAACCGAATTAAGAAAACTGTTTACAAGTCTTCTTCGATGTTCTAATTCTTTCGGATTGAGTTTTCTGAATTTGTGTATCCAAAAGAGAATTTGCTCTTTTGTAAGATTAGGTCTGCTCAATTCTTCTTTCATTATCTGTACGGATAGTTCGCT
>JAZSDW010000030.1:0-38933 GCA_045531355.1 Clostridia bacterium
GGCCTCCGACTTCTCCACAAGGTCGCACCCAAGGCCTATGAAACCGGGGCAGGCAGAAACCTGCCGCTCATTTTCCAGCCGTCGCCCCCGCATGGCGGAGAGGGGGAGAAAGGTGGCCCTGCCCTCCCGGGTACGTTTTAAAAATTCAATGGCCGTTTTAGCGTCTTCTTCACTGCCGACAACAATATTTTGCAGTGCAGCGCCAAGGGCGGTTTCAATGGCTGTAACAAACGCCGGTTCCACATGGATAAGCTGGGAGAGCACCCCCCGGATATCTGCCGGAAGCCGGGCACCGATAACGGCACGGACGCCCCGGCCGTACCCCTCCATATTCTGCTCCATATCCGAAAGGGCATTTTTTCTGGAGAGCGTCTGATTATAAAGACGCATCGTTTCGTTATACTGCGTTTTTGCCTCGGTAAGCTTTGCGGATAAGGCCGGACGCTTTGCCGCCAAAGCGGAAAAGTCGCTGGCTGCTTTCGCAATCGAAAGGGAAAGTGTCTCTTTTTCCTTTTCATATTCGAGAAGAGAAGCGCGGCTTTCGTCCATTTGCTTTTGAACGGTTTCTTTTTCGGTTTCCAGCGCACGAATGCGGGCCGTAAGGTCCTGCTCTTTCAGAGAAGTTATATATTTTGCCGTTTCTTCCGCCTGTGCGAAAAGCTGTGCCGCTGCGGTAGTTAAATCTTCGGCGATAGCCGTCTGGCTTTGGATGGCATTTGCAGCCTCCGCAAGGCTGGTTTGCTCCTTTTCTACAGCTTCTTCTGCCGCACGCACGGCCGCCTTGCCGGCTTCAATCCGCGCGTCAGCTTCCATGAGTGCCGTCGTTTGCATGAGGATTTCTTCTAAAAGCGCTGCTTCGTTTTCTTCCAGTTTTTTAAGAAGATCGGCTTCCGTTTCCATGCGTTGGGCTAAAAGGGCGTTATCCCCCTCAAGGCCCTTGATAGAAAGCGCTGTATGATGCAAAAGTGAGCGGACATGTTCCATTTCCGCGTCACGGTTTTTCATTTCGTTGTATAAAGCTTCTTCGGCCGCTTGTATCGAGGAAAGCTGGGTTTCCTCTTTGTCGATGGATGCAAGAAGCCCTTGCAGGGCGTCTGCCGCTTCGGCCTTTTCTTTTTGCAGCTTTTCAATGTCGAAAAGCGAAAGATTGATTTCAAGCTCCTTCAGTTTTTCATATACATCAAGGTAAGTGCGGGCTTTTTTCGCTTGTGTCTCCAGTGGGCCCAGGCGGAGGGAAAGTTCTCCGGCAATATCCCGGATGCGAACGAGATTTTCCTCGGTGTTCCCAAGTTTACGGAGCGCTTCGTTCTTTTTATATTTATATTTGGAAATGCCGGCGGCTTCTTCAAAAATCTGCCGGCGGTCTTCCGACTTTTGCGATAAAATGGAGTCGATTTGCCCCTGGCTTATGATAGAATACCCGTCGCGTCCAAGACCGGTATCCATAAAAAGCTCGTGAATATCGCGAAGTCGGCAAGGCACTTTGTTAATAAAGTATTCGCTGTCCCCATTTCTGAAAACGCGTCTTGTGACCACAAGCTCTGCATAAGGGCTTGAAAAAAGCCCGGAAGTATTGTCGAGTGTCAGAGACACTTCAGCAAAGCTTACGGGTTTATACTTGGCAGTACCGGCGAAAATAACATCCTCCATGCGACTGCCACGGAGCGATTTTACGCTTTGTTCACCGAGAACCCAGCGAATGGCGTCCGTAATATTACTTTTTCCGCTGCCGTTTGGGCCGACAATGGCGGTGATGGCATAGTCAAAGGAAATGGATAGCTTATCCATAAAAGACTTAAAGCCATACATATCGAGTCGTTTTAAATACATGCCCTCACCACCTTCCGCCTTTTGTACTTTTATTTTCTGACGAACAGAATGCCTAAAGTGCCCGGACCGCAATGGGAAGAAATTACGCAGCCGGCATCCGTTTTATAAATTGTTTCAAACTTTCCGCTCTCGACAAGTGCCGCATAAGCCGCTTCACGGATTTCATCGTCCACGCCGGCATCTGTCAGGAACACATGCGCGTTTTCTGTATCGGTTTCCGAAAGCCGTTCGGCAATATACCGGGTGATAACGGCCTTTAATTTGCCGCGGTATTTTTTCTCCATACCGAGCATACCGTCACAGATGGAAAGACAGGGCTTAATTCCCAAAAGGTTTGCGCCGAGCGCCGTAGTTGCGCTGCAACGACCGCCCTTGTGCATATAGGCGAGCTGATCTAAAACAAAGCTGACATCACACCGCTTTGCAAAGGCGGCGAGAGCTTCCGCAATTTCAGCAGCGGGCATCCCAATACTGCGAAGCCGAATCGCCTCTAAAAGCACCAGCCCCTCGCCGGAGGAAAGGGAGGCTGTATCGACAACAAAAACATTATCAAATGAAGAGGCGGCTATTGTTGCATTTTGGCAGGCAGAAGAAAAGCACGAGCCGAGGGAAAGATAGATAAGTACATCTCCTTTTTTAAGACATTCCTCAAAAAAATCTGCGTACATAGCCGGAGAAATGGAAGAAGTCTTTGGGAGAGCGCCCGTTTCGTCCACAATTTTGTAAAGGGCGTCCCGCGTAATCGTAACGCCGTCAAGGTATTCCTTCTCCCCAATCGTAATGGGGAAGGGGAGTACAGAAATTTGGTTTTCTTCTAAAATGTGCCCGGGCACATCGCAGGCGCTATCTGTTGCGAGAATAATGGTTTGCATAGGGAATCTCCTTTCAGCCTTCTAGTTTTTTCAAAGCTTCCATCTCTTTTTCGTCCAGCTTATCACGCTCCCGCTTCTGGCCTTTGCGGAGGAATTTGACCTCTGTGCGGTCGAATTCTTCAAAGGTCCCGTTTTCCGAACCTTCCAGACGAACACGAAGCTTGCCGGACAAAAGGCCGGCGGCCACCACAGTGCCGTTGCCGTGCGGCGTTTTCACAATTGCGCCGACGGGAGGCGTGATTTTATGAAGGGCTTCATAGGAATCCTGTTCATACTTGAGGCAACACATGAGTCTGCCGCAGGTGCCGGAAATTTTTGCCGGGTTTAAGGAAAGCCCTTGTTCCTTTGCCATTTTAATGGATACGGGCTGGAAATCATTTAAGAAAGTGGAACAGCAAAGCGGCCGTCCGCAGACACAAAGGCCGCCCATCATCTTTGCTTCATCACGGACGCCTACCTGTCGCAGCTCAATGCGGGTGCGGAAAATACCGGCTAAATCTTTAACCAGCTCGCGAAAATCCACACGGCCGTTGGCGGTAAAGTAAAACAAAATTTTATTGGCATCAAAAGAATATTCGACATGAATCAATTTCATTTCGAGACCATGTTTTTCAATTTTCTGCACGCAAATGTCATACGCCTCTTTTTCTTTGCGACGATTGGCTTCGACCTGCCGCGTGTCAGCCGGGGTTGCAATACGCACCACCTTCTTAAGCGGCGAAACCAGATCCTCATCGGGGATATCGGTAACCGGCACGGTAACTTCGCCGTATTCCAGCCCCCGCGCTGTTTCCACGATGACAAACATCCCCAGCTTCAGGGGTAAATCAGCAGGATCAAAATGATACACCTTGCCGTTTTCTTTGAATTTAACACCTACAATTCGTATCATGACAGTACCTCCAACATTCTGACAAAAAATCTGTAACCCAGAGTAAAATATTTGAGCCTTTTCCGATTTCAGACACAACGCGCACAGCGGCCGCATGACAAGCAGCGGCGGCACGCGGCGAAACTGAAAAGGCAAAATCTGCAATTGAAGACGCATAGTCCGGATTTAAAAGCATGTCCCCATCCGAAAGCTGCGTGTATATTACATCGCGCATAAACGAAGAGAAAAAAGAAAGCAGGGTGGTAAGTTCCGTTTTGTGCGCTTCAAAGCATTGCAAGACGGAATAAATCCCAGCGCGCGAGCCGGTAAGGCGTGGCAATGCCGTAAAGAGTGCATGGCGCATCTCGAGATAAGCCGTATCTTCGGCAAGGCGCTTTGCCGTACCGAGGCTCCCGCCGGCACTTTGTGCAAGGAAGGGTGTTTCCTTTGCTTTTTCCGGATAGGTGTCTATGAGAAAATCACGCACCAGGCTCTCCGGACAGCCCGGCATTTGCAGAAGAATCCCGCGGGATAAAACGGTTTTTAATAGCGCATCTCGCGAAACCGTGGTCAAAAAAATTGTAACAAACGGGGGTGGCTCCTCAAAAGCCTTCAAAAGCGTATTTTGGACGGCGGGCGACATTTTGTCGCCATTTGAGAAAATGTAAATTTTCCGTGCCGACAAGAAGGGTTTTACATACATACTGGCCACAATCTCCCGTGCGCGCTCCACCGTCATCGGATTTTCATCGTCCGTCGGTACAAAGAGAATATCGGGATGGTTGCCGCTGGCAGCTTTTATGCAGTGCCCGCATGTGTGGCAGGGGGGCGCATCTCCCTCGCAAAGGAGAAGCTGGGCAATAAAGCGGCACATTGTTTTTTTGCCCATGCCAACGGCACCCTCAAAGATATACAGATGACCAACTGCATTTCCCCGGAGTGCTGCGTTAAAATATGCAATCAGCTTATCTTTTCCAAAGAGTTTCAAACCTTTTCAAACCTATCCACATCCAGCACAAAAATAGTAGCCCCGCCGACTTCCACTTCAATAGGTTGCGGCGTATACATGCCGGCCATACCTGCAGAAACAGGCGCCGTCATAATATGCTTCCGTGTGTGACACCTTTCTTTGAAAATCGAGATGGCCTCCTCTACCCGGTCTTCTTCCGTGCCAACAATCAGCGTAATATTTCCGGCACGCAGAAACCCACCCGTGGTGGCCAGCTTCGTAACGCTGAAACCAGCTTCATTCAGTACGCCGAGGACATCATTTCCGTAGTCGCTGTGCACAATTGCGAGAATAAGTTTCATAGAGGACGCTCCTTTCAAAACAATATAGAACCGATAGGGTAAAAATTCCCTATCTTCTATATATAGTATAACATAAAAAAGGGGAGAAAGCAAAGCTTTTTTCTTTAAAATTGAAAAAAGCAGGTGACGATTTGCTAAAAAAGAAAAAGGCCGCCTCTCTTTCAAAGAAGGCGGCCGGATAAAAATGCCTGATTTACAATATTCGTCGGCTTTTCCCCGTGCAGAACCCGCACCACATTTTCCATTGCTTCGTCATGGAGCGCGTCTGTTCCTTCCGTAGAATTGGCGGCGATATGCGGGGTGAGCACCACATTCTCCATCGCCAGAAGCTGACTTTTCGGAGAAAGCGGCATTGCGGAGAACACATCCAGCGCTGCACCGGCGATTTCGCCGGATAAAAGTGCAAAGACGAGTTCGCTTTCATGGATGAGGCCGCCTTGCTCGGCACTAATTAAAATGGAATCTTTTTTCATGCACTTAAACTGCTCCATCCCCATCATGTGGCGCGTATCGGCCGTGAGGGGCATGTGCAGCGAAACATAATCGGATTCAGCCAGAAGTTGGGGGAGCGTGGCGGCCGTTCCGCCCGCGGCCTCCAGTGCGGTAAGGCTAGCATCGGGGTCGAAAACGAGCAAATTCATATCAAAGGCCAGCGCACGGGACGCAACTTTTCGGGCGGCAGGGCCAAAGCCGATAAGCCCAAGCGTTTTTCCGCAAAGTCTGCGCAGATTGCCTATGCGGACCGGGTTCCAGTTATTCTGCCGCGTCAGCCGGTCAGCAAGCGGAATTTTTTTGCAGGCGGAAAGAAGGAGCGCCAGCGTGTGCTCGGCAATATCGCAGGTTGCAAATGAAGGCGTGTTGCACACATAGATGCCTTTTCTGCCTGCGGCTGCAAGGTCAATCGTACTATAATCTGTGCCGTAGCGCAAAATTAGCTTGCAGGATTTCAGCGTATCAATGATGTCGGCGGAAATCGGAATATCATCACACAGGAGAATGTCGGCATCTTCCACAAAAGGCCGCAGTTCTTCCGCTGTGCGGAAATAGGTAACAAGGAACGAGGCGCCCTCGGCACGAAAAATCTTTTTCTCCAGCGTAAAATCAGCGCCGGTGCGGTCTAAGATTACAATTTTCATCGAACAATCCCTCTTTATTTCAAAAAGTGATGCGCAACGGAAATCTCGCCGTTTTCAATCGTGAGAATCCCGAAGGAAGGGCTCCCGCTTGCCGGAAGCGCAATGCTGCCGGGACAAAACAGAAGCGTACCGTCCACCTCGCCTTTAAACACCTCGTGTGTATGGCCAAACAAAACGAGATCAGCGCCTTTCGCGGTGGCAGCAAGGGCAGAAAGGCCGTTTTTCACATTCTGCGTATGGCCGTGGCAGAGAAAGAGTTTCTTCCCGGCAAGTTCTATGACTTTTTCATAGGCACCACCGGCGCAAAAATCGCAGTTTCCGCATACATAGGTAATAGGAATTTCGGGATAAACAATTCCGAGATCTTCTGCATCCCGTGAAGAGTCTCCCAAGTGCAGAATATGGTCAATCGGACCGGCGCTTTCCATGGCAGCAAGGCATTGGTGCATCCGGCCGTGACTATCGCTGAAAATGGCAATTCGCATGTAAAACCTCCCTCTCAATTTCTACCTTTTCTTACAACTATATCTTAAAAAACTCCATTTGTCAAGTTTTTAAAAAAGTAGGCGTATTTTTTAAGAAAAAGGCTTGCTTTTATAGTGAAAAGCGTGTATAATACTTACGAAGGTGATTGTGTATGCGAATCATAGGTCTCGATTACGGTGACAGCCGGATCGGCGTTGCCGTCAGCGATGCTATGGGGTTCACGGCGCAGCCGGTTGGAACGCTTTCTGAAAAGACATGGGCAAAGCAACTTGAGAAACTGGAATCCATTGTCCGCGAATACGGGGCGGAAAAATTTGTGCTTGGAATGCCGCGCAATATGAACGGCACAATCGGGCCGCGTGGGGAAATAACCCGGAAATTTGCCGAGGCGCTTTCAGACCGGTTCGGCCTTCCTGTGGTCGAATGGGACGAGAGACTTTCTTCGGTGTCGGCGCACAGAACGCTTTCAGAAGGCGGCTTTCGCGGCGCAAAAAAGAAGGGTAAAGTGGATATGCTGGCAGCAGTTTTCATTCTGCAAGGGTATCTCGATAGCCCGGAAAATGGAAAGGGGTAAGAAAATGGAAGAAAGAGAAAATGTAATTGTACTGATTGATGATGAGGGCAAGGAAATGCCTTTTGAGGTTTTGGATATTATCGAAGAGAACGATGTTCGTTATGCAGTCGGTATTCCGGCTGAAGAAGCGGAGGACGATGCAGAGGAAGGAACAGTTCTCATCATGCGCATTGTGCCGGCAAATGACGAAGAGGACATTCTGGAGCCGATTGAAGATCAGGCCGAGCTTGAGAAGATTTTTGAGATTTTCAAAACCCGTATGGAAGAAGAATTTGAATTTGAAGACGAGGAATAATTTCGTCATTTTCATAGAGAATTTGGCATAAGGATGCCCCTTGTTTTCCCTGCGTTGTGCGTTTGGCCGTGTATATTTTAGCCAACACTAAAATGTAAGGGAGGCAGAGCGTTTCTGTGGTGTGTAGGCCCCCCGCCCGTAAGGCCGGTATGAGGGTAACCCGTAAGCAGAAAATATGTCACCCACCTGCAAAGCAGGTTAGAATTTTGCGGCCGGACGGCAAAAGCGGGGCGTTTTGAGAGAAAATGGGGCTGTTGCAAGCTTGCGGCAGTCCCGATTTTTAAGGAAAAGGCAAAAAGAGGGCCGGAATAGGAGCTTTTTATGGAACCGAATATTAATTTAATGAAGCCGGATTCGGCGCTGGTCAAATACATAGCGGCAGCATCGGCATTTCTGCTGCTGTTTACGATTTTCTTGCCGTCGCTCGGCGCTTCTTTTGCCCTACTGCATTTGGTTTTTTTGACCGTGTGGTATCTCTTGCGGAAGGAGAAGCCTCCCGAACGGTGCCGGCGACTTTTGCTGATTGGCGTTATCGGCGGAAACTTGTTTTTACTTGCGTATATGCACTTTCAGAATTTCATTCCTTTCTGGGATTATGCCGGGTATTACAAAGAAACACTTCGTGCCGGTGCGCGGATGAATGAAAATCTTCCGGCTTTCTTTACGAGCGTATATCAAAGCATGCTCAATAGTGACTATACGCTTTTGCCAACACTTTTTCTTGCGCCATTTCTTCAGCTTTTGGGTGGGAGCTTTTCGGCTTATATTTTTCTGATATACAACATCTTTCTGGTTCCTTTTTTCATTGTGTTCGGTCTCATGATTTACGACCTGCACCCGAAATGCGTGCCGCTTATTTTTATTTTCACACCATTTTTAAGCCCGGCGCTTCGCGGGTATCTGGACGGCGCGGGCCTTTTGTACATAGCAGTCTGGCTGTTTTTGATTTATCGGCGCACATTCCGAAAACTAGCAATCAAAGAAGATGTTTTACTGGGCCTTTTGTCCGTTCTTATGATTTTTACAAGGCGTTGGTACCTTTTCTTCCTCGTTGGTACATTTTTAGCGCTGGCGCTTTCCGGGCTTGTGCGGCGGGCATACGATAAAAAGTTTGACCTTCGGGTGCTTTTCAAGAACCTGTGGTATATCGGGCTGACGGTAGGGCTGGTTGTGCTTACCTTTTTCACGCCGTATCTCCGGCGCCTTTTGCAAAACGACATGAAAGAGGCGTATTCGGCGTACATGTTCGGTTCGTTTTGGTGGAACATCAAATATTTTATACGGTATTACGGATTTTTGCCAATGCTTTTTTATGCGCTCGGTTTTTGTGGACTCCGGCGGCGACGCTACCGCCAGATGACACTCTTTTTGCTGTTTCACATCCCCATCATGTTTTTCTTGTTCACCAGAATCCAGACGATAAGCTACCATCATCAATATCTGTTTGCAGCGGAGATGTTTCTGTTGGGCGTGATTGGGGTGGTTTCCCTTCGTGAGCATAGCAGGAAGGTGCTTGTGGCGTGGACCACAGTTTTGGCGTTGGCATTTGTGTATATCTATGTGCCGACGGAAACGGATTTTCTACGGAATGTGTTTTCCAGCGTCCGGTTTGCGCCGAAAACAATGGAAACAGCGGGGGTTTTACAGCTTCGTGATAGCTTGAATGCGAAAATTGAGGCCGAGGGCGGTCATGCCTATATTCTGGCGAGTTCGGAAACGATTAACGATGATATGCTGCAAAACACACGCCTTCCAAAAAGCGAGCAGGGCATTCCGAATCTTCTGGGCACCAATCATGTAGACAAGCGTGACGGGCTTCCAAATCATCTGTTTGTCAGCAAGTTCATTGTCGTAGCCGAGCCGGTGCAGGTGCACCTCGGCGCGGAAAATCAGCAGGTGGTGGACTTTTTTGCCCGCGAAATTCTGGACGGCACATATACGCCGAACCTAAAACGAATTGAAAGCATTCCGATTACCGAAACTGTAACGGCACATATTTACCGGCGGGAAGGCGGGTATACGGAAGAATTTTTAAACAGGACCGCGGCACATTTTTCGGCGTTGTATCCGGAGATGGCCGAGCAGTTCCAGGTTGATTTCATCTGGTCGCAGAATTAACCAAAAAAAGCAGTTGTCAAATACGACAAATTATGATATGCTATATGCGTAGAGATGCTATAAGCAAAGGAGAAACGAAAATGTTTAAGAGAATATGCACAATCGTCCTTGCGGGGCTCTTGGTCTTTGCAGCTTCAGCTAGCGCTGCGCCCAGTTCCTGGGCACAGCAGGAAGTGAAGCTGGCAATTTCAGCAGAACTTGTGCCGGAGCACTTGCAGAGCGAATATCAGAACGCAATAACGCGCGAGGAATTTTGTGAACTGGCTATGTGCCTTTGGTGCAAGCTGACGAAAAAGGAAATGCCGGCAGCTACGGCCACCTTTTTAGATACGCAAAATCCTGCGGTGGCGGCAGCGCAAAGCCTTGGCATTGTAAAGGGTGAAAGCGAAGTACAGTTTTCACCGGCAAACCCCGTAACCCGGCAGGAAATCTGCGTTATGCTGAAAAATGCGCTTAAAGCGGCAGTGCCGACGCTGGCACTCCCCGAAAGCTACCCCAATCTCATTCCGGATGCAGAGCATGTGGCAGATTGGGCGAAGGAAGCTGTATATTGCATGAATCTGTTCGCGGTCATGTTGGGAGATGAGAACGGAAACATTCTTCCGCACGGGCACACCACGCGCGAGCAGGCAATTTTACTTTTATACCGCCTGTTTGGCACGCAGGCGATGACGATGCAGGAATATGTAGAAACGGTGCTCATGCCTACAAATGGCAACAGCCACGACAATATGACGAACGGCGCCTTTACGGTATGTACCGCAGACAGAAAAGTCTATTATTCCGGCCCGGCCGGTATTTTCCGGGTTGGGGAGGATACGCCTGTAACGACGACGCCGGCGAAAAACATGCAGATTTTTAGCGATACGCTTTATTTTATCGGTGCGGAGGGCGCCCTCTATATGCGGAAGCTCTCTTCCGGCGAGGAAACAAAAATTTTAGAGGGGCCGATGGATTGCTTCAAGGCAGAAAACGACCATATTTTCTATCGGAACACGATTGATAAGAAGGTATACGCAATTCCGCTGAAGGAAGGCGCACTTTTTGAATACCTTCCGGCTGGCACCACGCTGCCGATTTTCTCTTCAACAGGAATCTTTTTTGCAGACGGCAAGGCGATTTATAAGGTTCTGGATGACGGCATTCCGGTGAAACAGTTTGAAGGAACTTGTGAAGACCTTTGCATGCGCGACAATACGCTTTATTTCTTAAATGAGAGCGGTCGCCTGTGCCGTGCAGATTTAAATGGTGCTAATTTTTCCGTGCTTTCCCGCACGCCGGCGCAGAAATTTCTGCTGACGCGGGCATACCTTCTTTTGTTAGGCAAAGATGGCGACATCTATAAGGTGGCGCATAATGGGCAGTACACCATCAAGATAGATGCGGGCACATACACCGCGATCAACGCATATAATGATGATGTGTACGCACTGGACGCAGAAGGCGGGATCTGGACGATTACCAATAACGGGACAGGAAAAACAAAGCTGAATTAGGAGGAAAAAAGACAATGAAGAACTACAAAATTGCAGTCGTAGGTGCCACGGGTATGGTGGGAAGAACCTTTTTGAAGGTTCTGGAGGAATATAAGCTTCCGGCGGAGAGCTATACGCTTTTCTCCTCTGCAAAATCTGCAGGGAGCAAGATACAGTTTATGGGTACGGAATACACGGTGCGGGAACTTACGGAATCCTCGTTTGACGAGGGCTTTGACATCGCACTGTTCTCGGCCGGCGGCAGCACAAGTGAAAAGTTTGCACCGATTGCCGCAAGGAAGGGTTGTCTTGTGATTGACAACTCCAGCGCTTGGCGCATGGATCCGGAAGTGCCGCTGGTAGTGCCGGAAGTCAATCCTGAGGATATCAAAAAGCATAAGGGGATTATTGCAAACCCGAACTGCTCGACGATCCAGGCAATGGTTGCCCTGCGTCCCTTGCAGAAGGCATACGGCTTAAAGCGCGTAGTCTATTCCACCTATCAGGCGGTATCCGGCGCAGGTCGCGGCGGCTGGGACGATCTGGAGAACGGACTGAAGGGCGAAGCGCCGAAGAAATTCCCGTATCCGATTGCAGGAAACTGCCTGCCGCATATTGATGTATTTTTAGAGAACGGGTACACCAAGGAAGAAATGAAGATGATTTTGGAGACCCGAAAAATTCTGGGGGATGATTCGCTCCGCATTACGGCCACAACCGTACGCGTACCTGTATTTAACGGGCACAGCGAATCGATCAATGTAGAACTGGAAAAGCCGTTTGAACTTTCCGAACTGGTCGAAGTTTTACGAAGTGCACCGGGCGTTGTGGTGCAGGATGATCCGGAAAACCTTGTATACCCCATGCCGATTACGGCCACAGGGCACGACGAAACTTTCGTTGGCAGAATCCGTCGGGATGAGAGCGTGGAAAATGGTGTAAACCTTTGGGTGGTCGCTGATAACATCCGCAAGGGTGCTGCAGCCAATGCCGTACAGATTGCGAAAAAGTTCATTGAATTTGATAACGAATAAGTCAAGGAAGGGGCAATTTTATGAAGAAGCTACCATTTACCGGCAGCGGCGTGGCGCTTGTAACCCCGTTTAAAAACGGGAAGATTGACTTCGACAAGCTCGGCGAACTGATTGAAATGCACATTGCAAACCAAACCGATGCCATTATCATTTGCGGAACAACCGGCGAGTCTGCAACTATGCCGGATCAGGAGCATATTGCGGTCGTAGAATATTCTGTAGAAAAGGCCAAAGGCCGCATTCCCATTATTGCTGGGGCAGGCTCCAATGACACACACCACGGTATCAGCCTCTCTGCCTCTATGCAGAAGGTGGGCGCAGATGCACTTTTGTCGGTTACGCCCTATTATAACAAGGCAACACAAAAAGGACTTGTCCAGCACTACACAGCGATTGCAAAGACAGTAGACATTCCGATTATTCTCTACAATGTTCCATCGAGAACCGGCGTAAACATTTTACCGCAGACGCTTTTGGAACTTTCTAGAATTGAGAACATAGTTGGCGTAAAGGAAGCTGGCGGCAATATTTCGCAGGTGGCTAAAATCGCGGCACTTTGCGGGGAAGACATGGCCATTTATTCCGGGGATGATGATTGCATTGTGCCGGTGTTATCTTTGGGCGGTGTCGGCGTTATCTCCGTTGTTGCCAACATTCTGCCACGAGAAACGCATGACATTACGGCACGCTTTTTTGCCGGCGACATCAAGGGCGCACGAGAGCTGCAACTGAAACTTTATAATCTTATTAAGGCGCTCTTTATTGAGGTGAACCCCATTCCGGTGAAAACGGCTATGAATATGCTCGGATATGATGTAGGAGAACTCCGCCTGCCGCTTTGCGATATGGAGCCGGCTAACCGTGCAGTCCTTCGTGCCGAAATGGAAAAGCTGGGCATGCAGATTAAAGAATAAAGGACGGTCGCGAGATGATACATGTTATTTTAAGTGGCGCAAATGGGAAAATGGGCAAAGCTGTTGCCGGTATGCTGAAAGACCGAAAAGAATTTAAGGTTCTGGCAGGGTTGGATTTATATACCGAGCCGTACGACGCATTTCCCATTGTGGAGCATCCGCGGCTTTTGCCGGAAGGTGGGGATGTAATCATTGATTTTTCAAACCCCGCGGCTCTTTTGGAACTGGTGCCCTACGCCATGGAGAAAAAAATTCCACTTGTCGCGTGTACAACGGGACTCGGTAATGAACACCTAAGTCTTTTAGAAGCGGCAGCAAAGGAAATCCCTGTCTTTAAATCTGCCAATATGTCGCTGGGCATAAGTCTTCTGACAGAACTGGTCCGAAAGGCGGCGCAGGTGCTCGGGGAAGCATTTGATGCGGAAATTATTGAAAAGCACCACAACCGGAAACTGGATGCGCCGAGCGGAACGGCAATGGCCATTGCCGATGCACTGGCGGGAAGCTATGCAAAGCCGAAAGCGTTTGTATATGACCGGCACAGCGTGCGGCGGCCGCGCGGGAAAGAGGAAATCGGTATTCATGCCGTGCGCGGGGGCACAATCGTGGGCGAACATACGATCCTTTTTGCAGGACAGGATGAGGTAATTGAACTGAAACATAGTGCACAGAGCCGTGAGGTTTTTGCCGCGGGAGCCATTCGCGCGGCGGCCTTTATTGCGGACAAGCCTGCCGGATTTTACAATATGCAGGACCTCGTAGCGGCCTATACAGCATAAATATTTTAGAAAGAAACAGAAAAAATCTTGCAAAATTTTGAAATATAGGGTACAATAGAAGTATAAATACTGGAAAGGAATGGAAACATAGGATGATTAGTGCAGGAGATTTCAGAAACGGCATTACTTTTGAAATGGAAGGAGCAGTATACCAGATTGTTGAGTTCCAGCATGTAAAACCTGGTAAGGGTGCTGCATTTGTCAGAACAAAGCTGAAGAATGTAATCGCAGGCGGCGTGGTGGAAAAGACTTTCCGCCCAACAGATAAAATGCCGAAGGCGCACATTGAGCGCAAGGATATGGAATATCTCTATAACGATGGGGAACTCTATTACTTTATGGATCAGGAAACTTTTGAGCAGTTGCCGCTGAATGCGGAGCAGCTTGGCGATGCACTTCGCTTTGTGAAGGAAAACATGCTCGTGAAAATTTTGTCCTACAAGGGAAATGTATTTGGCGTTGAACCGCCGAACTTTGTAGAGCTGCAGGTTGCAGAAACGGAGCCGGGCGTCAAGGGGGATACGGCGACAGGTGCACAGAAGCCGGCGATACTCGAAACTGGCGCACAGATTAATGTTCCGCTTTTTATTGACCAGGGCGATATGATCCGCGTGGATACTCGTACCGGGGAATATATGGAGCGTGCATAAAACTCACATTTTAAGGAGGATTGAAACATGGCAGCATTAGAAGAAAAGGTAGCATACCTGAAAGGCCTTTGCGAGGGCATGGACATTGATACCGAGAAGGGTGAAGGCAAACTTCTTGTGAAAATCATCGAAGCATTAGGTGAAATTACAGAAGAAATTGCATGTATGTATGAAGACTACGAGGAACTGCAGGCACAGGTGGATGAAATCGACGAAGACCTTGGATTTGTCGAAGAGGATCTCTATGGGGATGACGAGGATGAAGATGAATGCGGTTGCGGATGCTGCGATTTTGACTGTGAGGACATAAAATGCCCGAATTGCGGTGAGGAAATCTGCATCGACAGCGATGCACTCGACTTTGATGATGATGTTTTGGTCTGCCCTGCTTGCGGACACGAAATCGAACTGGAATGCGACTTGTTTGATGACGAGTTTGAAGACGAAGAGTAAGAATAGGTAAAAACGCCTGCCCTGATAAAAAGGGCAGGCGTTTTTTATGCGCAAAGGGAAGCGTACATCCGGAAGAGTAAGGGCGAAAACAAGAAAAAAAAGGACAATTTTTCTTCTTGTGCACAAAGCGGAAAAAATATGGTAAAATTTACCAAATGCAAAAAGCTCGAAAATCCAGCATTTTTCAAGGCCGAATTGTGCACTTTGTTCAATTTTACAAGACGCAAATAAAAAATTACAATAAAAAGTGAAAAAAATCTTGCATTATATGGTTACTTATGCTATAATTATATTGCGTTTTATAGTGAATGTGCATAAGAGAAATACAAAAAAGCTGGAAATAAGGCACAAAATTTGCACGCGTTTGTATAAAACACACAAAAAGGGTGTTGGCCTGTGTCCGGGGCAATACTTATAGTAAAGAATGGGCAGAAAGGGAAGGGTAAAAATGACCAAGAAACACATGCGTTGGGGCTGGCTGTTTGTATCGCCGTACATAGTTTCATTACTTTGCTTTACGCTGATACCGCTGCTGGTTGCTATTTTCATCGCGTTTACGCGGTATGACTTGGTAAATCCGCCAAGATGGGTGGGCTTACAGAACTTTGTGACGACGGTGATGGAGCCGAAGACCTGGCGAGCGTTCCGAAATATTTGGATCTATGCACTGATGTATCAGGCATTGGATGTCAGCATTTCTATGTTTCTGGCCGTTCTTCTAAACCAGAAGGTAAAAGGGCTTTCTCTTTTCCGCGTTATTTACTATCTGCCGGTTTTGACGCCGGGCGTTGCAGTTTCCCTGGTTTGGAAACGCCTGTATAATCCGACGGGCGGCGCGCTAAACAAGATTTTAGGCTTTGTTGGTCTTGGCCCATTTCTTTTTACCTTCAGTAAGAACTGGTTTGAGGTTATCGTATCCATCATGTTCATGTCCCTCTGGAATGGAATTGGTGCTACGACAATTTATTTCCTCGCGGGGTTGCAGTCCATCAGCAACGATGTTATTGAAGCGGCGAATATTGATGGCGCGAGTGCAATAAGAAAGTTTTTCAAAATTACGATTCCTTTGCTTTCGCCAACGATTTTCTTCATGCTCATTACCGGTGTTGCATCTTCTTTACAGGTATTCGAAAACTTCCTACTTATGATTGAGGAAACCGGTGCAGATGTTGAGGTTGTAAACTTCCGACTCTATAAACTCATGTGGGCGAGTTCACAGGTCGGCATGGCATCTTCTCTTGGCTGGGTAAGCTTTTTGTTCATTGCTATCGTTACCATCCTGCAGAAGAAATTTGAAAAGAAGTGGGTGCATTATGATGCTTAAAAAGAATACGGCCTCGGCAGAAATACAAATCAAAAAACCAAACTTTTTCACGAAGCGCAGGGACTATAGTATTTGGGGGCTTTTAGCGCTTTTGGTTGGCGCAGTTATCATGATTTTCCCCTTTGTGTTTGCTTTTTCCGGTTCTCTCGCAAGCACAGGTGTAGGCGTTTATAAAATGCAGTTTTTTAAAGAGTGGCATTGGCAAAACTATGCAACTGTCTTCACTGAGTTGCAATTTCTCAAATACATAGGGAACACGCTTACGATTGCTGCGATTAACATTGTTGGCGTTCTCCTTTCCAACTCTTTTATCGGATTCGGTTTTGCAAAATATGACTTTAAGGGTTCACAGGCGCTGTTCTTTGGTGCGCTGTGCACAATGTTTGTTCCTTCAACGATTATGTCCGTTCCGATGTACATTATTTGGAGTAATGTTGGAGCACTTGATACATATATCCCGCTTACGGTTGTTTCTTACTTCGGCGCTGCGCTGAACATCTTCCTGTTGCGGCAGACCTACAAGGGACTCCCGGGCGGACTTTATGAGGCGGCACTGATTGATGGTGCCAATCCGATTTATATTTGGGCTCGCATCTATTTTCCACTGACAAGACCGATCCTTGCAACGCTGGCACTTCGCACTTTCCAGGGTGCATGGAATGACCTGTTCGGTCCGCTCATTTATATCACATCGGCAGAAAAGCGTACGCTTTCACTGGCGCTTACAAACTTCAACTCAAGATATGAAAACTCCGGCAAGCCGCAGATTTTGATGGCGGCAGCCATTGTTGCGATGTTGCCGACGATGGTTGTGTACACACTTGCACAAAAGCAGTTCATCGAAGGTATGGCATCTGCCGCAATTAAGGGTTAATCATTTAAAAGAGATAAGCCGCTACGCCCAAATGCGTAGCGGCTTATTTTAGCAAGAAAGAGATGCAAAGAGTATAACAATAAAGGACAGGAAAGGAAATTATCTACATGGTTATGTGTTCACGCTGCAATAAAAATGTAGCCGTTATGTTTGTAACAAAAATAGAAAATGGGGAGAAAAAAACGGAGGGACTTTGTCTTTCCTGCGCCAAGCAGCTCGGGCTTGATATGGGACAGCTTGCGGGCAATATGGGCATTGAACCGGAAAATCTCGAAAATTTAAACGAGCAGGTTTTACAAATGATGGAAGAAGAAGGCGACGCGGATGGCGGGAACCTTTTCAGAGAACTGTTCGGATTTTTCGAGGATGGCGAGAAGAAGGGGAACGACGAGGAGGCTCCGGAGCCGAAAAAAGAGAAAAAGAAAAAGAAACGGATGCTGGATTCTTTTGGGACAAATCTTACGAAAAAAGCGCAAAACGGCGAGGTGGATTCTGTAATTGGACGCGAGGCGGAAATTACACGCTGCATGGAAATTCTAAACAGACGCACCAAAAACAATCCTTGTCTCATAGGCGAGCCAGGCGTTGGGAAAACGGCAATTGCCGAAGGGCTTGCAACGCGGATTGTAGAGGGAAAAGTCCCGGCAAAATTGCAAAACAAAGAAATTTTTCTTTTGGATTTTACGGCCATCGTGGCCGGCACGCAGTTTCGCGGTCAGTTTGAGGCGAGGCTAAAGAGTATTATCGAAGAGGTAAAAAAGCTCGGGAATGTCATTTTGGTCATTGACGAGCTGCACAATATTGTGGGGGCCGGTGATGCAGAGGGCGCCATGAGCGCGGCAAACATCTTAAAGCCGGCGCTGGCCCGCGGCGAAATTCAGGTCATCGGTGCAACAACGACGGCAGAGTACCGCAAGCATATTGAAAAGGATGCGGCGCTGGAAAGGCGGTTCCAGCCCATTTTGGTGGAGGAACCCTCTTTGGAAGAGAGCATCACCATTATTGAAGGAATTAAAGGATATTACGAGGAATACCACAAGGTGAGAATCGGGACGGAGGTTGTGCGAGCAGCCGTGACGCTCAGCGCGCGATATATACAGGATCGTTTTCTGCCTGATAAAGCTATTGATGTGCTGGATGAGGCAGCTTCACGCGCGAATCTGAAAAACCTTTGCATTGCAAAGCTTGCGCGTCTGCAGGCTGATTTAGAGGCTGTGCAGGCCTCGAAAGAAACGGCTGCACAGACGGATTCGATTGAGACCTATCAGATTGCGGCAGACCTAAAGATGAGGGAATGTCAGCTAGAAGAAAAAATCCGAGAGACGGAGGCCGCACTTTCTGAGGTGCATCTTACCACCGAGGACATCGCGCGTGTGATTGCGGGATGGACCAAAATTCCGGTTGGACAAATTACCAAGGCGGAAACTGTGCGGCTTATGGAACTGGAGACCATTCTCAAAAAAAGGGTCAAAGGGCAGGAGAGAGCAATTGATGCAGTTGCCAATGCGATGCGGCGGGGACGCGCCGGCCTTTCCAAGGGAAGAAGACCGGTGTCCTTCATTTTCACAGGCTCTACCGGCATCGGGAAAACAGAGCTTGCTAAAGCGCTTGCGGAAGCAATGTTTGATACAGAGGAAGCGCTGATTCGTGTGGACATGTCGGAATATATGGAAAAGCATGCGGTTTCCAAGCTGATTGGTTCGCCGCCCGGCTATGTGGGGTATGACGATGCCGGCCAGCTTACAGAGAGGATTCGCCGGCGCCCGTATAGTGTAATTCTTCTCGATGAGATTGAAAAAGCACATGCCGAGGTTTTGAATGTGTTTTTGCAGATTTTGGATGACGGAAGAATTACAGACAGTCACGGCAAGGTGGTAAACTTTGAAAATACGGTAATTATCATGACCTCCAATGCCGGATCGGATTATAAGGGAACGGCGCCCGGCTATACGCTGCAGCCCGAGAAGGCGATGGCAGAAAAGGCGGAGGCTGCGCTTCAAAAGTTCTTCCGGCCGGAGTTTTTAAACCGCATCGACGAGATAATTGTTTTTGAGACGCTTCAAGAGCCGGTGCTGATGGAAATTCTGGAAAAGCTTCTGGGAGAATTTGCAGAAATGCTTGCAAAACGGGCAATCCGGTTTTCGATAACGGAGGAGGCAAAAAAGCTTCTTCTGCAAAAGGGCATCGACATGAAAAACGGTGCCCGGCCGCTTCGACGCGCGATACAAAAAAATATCGAGGATAAGGCGGCCTATCTTCTGATTTCCGGTAGTATTTCAGAGGGGGACACCCTTTTGGTCTGCGAGAAAGACGGCGAACTTGTCTGCAAAACGGAGAAAATGGAAAATATTTAAAAAAAGACTTGCTATACGCGTAAGAACATGATATAGTATACAGAGATAAAAAGGAGGTGTAATGTACATGGCTTATAAAATTACAGAAGACTGCATCAGCTGTGGTGCTTGCGAAGCAGAATGCCCCGTATCCTGCATTTCGGCAGGGGACGCCGCTTTCGTTATCGACGAAGATGCTTGCATTGAATGTGGGAACTGCGCAAATGTATGCCCGGTTTCCGCTCCGCAGCAGCAGTAAAAAGGTGTGACATCGGGGCCGCTACCAAGGCGGCCCCGAACATGTACTTATGGATATGAATGAATTTGAGAGAAAAGAGGATCTGCAATTAGGCGGACTTCATATATGGCAGGACAGTCGGGAATTTTGCTTTGGAATTGACGCTGTCCTTCTTTCTGCTTTTGCCGAAATTAAACAAGGGGATGCGGTGCTCGATTTATGTAGCGGCAACGGAATTATCCCTGTTTTACTGGCTGGAAAAACAAAGGCAGCTTTGGTTTGCGGCATTGAGATTAACGCGGTGCAAGCGGCGCTTTTCCGGCGAAGCGTTGAGGAAAACGGCCTTTCGCATGTGCTGCCGCTTGAAGGCAACATAAAGGATGCGGCAAAGCTGACGGCGGGAAAGCGATTTGATGTGGTCACATGTAATCCCCCGTATATTGCCGCGGGGCAGATTGTAAATCCCCGGGAGGGAAAAGCAATTGCCCGACATGAGATTTTGTGCGACCTTGATTTGGTTCTCTCTACCGCGGCCGCAAGGCTCCGGTTTGGCGGTCGGTTTTACATGGTGCATCGGCCGGATCGGCTTGCGGAGATTTTAGAGAAAATGCGTGCACACCGCCTTGAGCCAAAACGCCTTCGCATGGTGCACGCACAGCCGGAAAAACCGGCGCGTCTGATTTTAGTGGAAGGAACGCTGGGTGGCGGTACATTTTTGCATGTCCTGCCGCCGCTAATTATATATAAGGCAAACGGAAGCTATACAGACGAGGTTTTGAAAATGTACGGAAAGGAAACGAAATGAGTGGAACATTGTATGTCTGCGCAACGCCGATAGGAAACCTTGGGGATATATCTGCAAGGCTCTCCGAGACGCTTCGCACTGTCGATATCATAGCGGCAGAGGACACCCGGCATACCGGAAAGCTTTTAAAGCACCTAGGCATTTCAAAGCCGTGTATCAGCTATTTTACGCACAACCAGAAAGGACATGGCGAAAAAATTATTGCGATGCTTCTGGAGGGGAAAAATGTGGCACTTGTCAGCGACGCGGGTACGCCTGCTATCAGCGACCCCGGCGAGGAACTTGTGATGCTTTGCGCCGAAAACGGGATTTCGACGGTGCCTGTACCGGGAGCCTGCGCGGCAATCAGCGCGCTTTCCGTTTCAGGACTTTCCACGGGGCGGTTTGTCTTCGAAGGTTTTTTGCCGATGCAGAAAAAAGGGAGACAGGAGCGTCTGGCGGCGCTGAAAAGCGAGGCGCGCACCATCATATTTTACGAGGCACCGCATAAACTGGTACGGACACTGGAAGATTTTAAGTCTAGCTTTGGTGCGGACAGAAGGATTTCCCTTTGCCGGGAACTTACAAAACTCCATGAAGAAATTTTCAGGACAACGGTTGGCGAGGCCCTGTCTGTCTATCAGGAAGCGCCGCCTCGCGGAGAGTTCGTTTTGATTTTAGAGGGAGCAGCAGAGGAAGAAGCGGAGCCAAAGCCAACACTTCCAGTTTTAGAGCATGTGGAAATGTATGAAAAGAGCGGTATGACGCGCATGGAGGCGATTAAAAAGACGGCGCAGGAACGGGGCGTTCCGAAACGCGAAATTTATGATGCTGTGATGCGCGAAAAGGAGAGTTTATGATAAAACTTGCAATTTTATTCGGTGGAAAATCGGGGGAGCACGCGGTTTCCAGAATTTCTGCGGCTTCTGTTTTGGAGAATCTCCGTCCGGAGGGCTACATAGTTATTAAAATTGGCATAACCGAGACGGGGGAGTGGTATAAGACGGAGGCATCGTCCGAAGAAATCCGTTCGGGGGCGTGGGAAACGCTGCCGCGGCAAAAGGCGATTTTATCGCCGGATACTCGGGATCACGGCTTTTTGATTTTTGACGGCGAATCCTATACAAAGTATCCCATTGATGTCCTCTTTCCGGTGATGCACGGCGATTTCTGTGAGGACGGGTGTCTGCAGGGACTTTGTGAACTCGCGGGAATCCGCTATGTGGGCTGCGGCGTATGCGCGTCGGCGGTGGGCATGGCCAAGGATTATGCCAAAACGCTTTTTGCGGCGGCAGGCATCCCTGTTGCGGCGGGCATTACACTCGAAAAAAAGGATTTGGAAAGGGCGGCAGAAAAAGTCCGCACGGCATTTTCCTATCCTGTTTTTGTCAAACCTGTTTGTGCCGGCTCTTCGCTTGGGGCATATAAGGTAGAAAATGAGGCAATGCTTTCGGAAGCACTTGCAGGCGCGTTTTTGCATGATGAAAAGGTGTTGGTAGAAGAATATATAGAAGCCAGAGAAATTGAATGCGCCGTTTTAGGGAACGAGGATGCGAAGGCTTCCGTTTTGGGCGAAATCGTGCCCGAGGCTGCATTTTATGATTATGAAGCAAAATATATCGACGGCACCTCTAAGCTCCTCATTCCGGCGCCATTGTCGGCGGAAGAGACGAAACAGATTCAGGACTATGCGCTCCGGGCATTTCGCGCCATTGGCGCGCGCGGCTTTTCGCGTGTGGATTTTTTCAAGGATAAGCGGACGGGCAAAATTGTAATCAACGAAATCAATACGATTCCGGGCTTTACGAATATCAGCATGTATCCCAAACTTTGGGCGGCTTCCGGCGTTCCGTATGCAGAGCTTATTGACAGACTGATTGCGCTTTCATAGTTTGTTAAAACTTAACTTTGCATTCTGTGCGGGTTTGTGTTATAATAGGGATAACACAAGAGGGCGGACAAAGGAGAAGAACTATGAATAAAGAAGTTATTATTTCCATTGCGGGGCAAGAAACAATCCCGGAAATGGGTGAGGAGAATAAAACAGAGCTTGTAACAACGGGCAAATACTATAAAAAAGGGAACAAGCATTATTTGTCCTATAAGGAAACCGAGGTTACCGGTTTCGATGCGACGACCACGATGCTGAAAATTGAGGAAAACCGCGTGGCGCTCACGCGTTACGGGCAAGTCAATACACACATGGTATTTGCCAGCGGCGAGAAGCATACCGGGTATTACGACACGCCCTATGGAAGCTTTACGGTCGGCATTGTGTCGGACGATGTAAAAATTGAATTTGGAAAAAGTAGCGGGAAAATTGATATTCACTATTTACTCGAAATTGATAATAACACCAAGGCGGAGCACACGCTCTCTCTTGAGGTGCGAGAAGCATAAATGAAAAGGAAAGGGACGAAGGAAATGTATACACAACAGCGCGTTTTACATACGGTGGAGTCGCTTATAGAGAAGGCGATAAGAGAGGCATATCCAGAGGCTATGGTGCCCGCGTTTTTGGTTGAAACCCCAAAAGCGGAGGCACATGGGGACTTTTCTACCAACGCGGCAATGATGCTTACGAAGGCGCTGCGCCTTCCGCCGCGGGAAATTGCGGCAGAAATTGCAGGAAGAATCCCAAAAGACGGGCTTGTAGAACGAACCGAGGTAGCTGGCCCCGGCTTTTTGAATTTTTATTTAAATGCCGATTGGATTTACGGAACGCTTTTGGACATTGAAGCGCGCGGAGAGGACTATGGCCGCATAGAGGACGGCAAGGGTAAATCGGTTATGGTAGAATTTGTAAGTGCCAATCCCACAGGACCTATGCACATGGGCAATGCGCGCGGCGGTGCCATTGGGGATTCTCTCGCAGCGCTTTTAGATATGGCAGGGTATACCGTAAGCCGTGAGTTTTACTTAAACGATGCCGGTGCACAGATTGAAAAGTTTGGCATGAGCCTCGAAGCAAGATTTCTCGAGATTCTCACCGGGGAAGAGGATTTTCCAGAGGATGGCTATCAGGGTGCTGATATAACGGAACTTGCACAAGCATATATGGATGAAAATGGCGGAGCGCTATTAGAGGCGGAAAGTGCCGAACGGCGTGCGGCGCTGGTGGCGTATGCACTCCCGAAAAACATTGAAAAAATGCAGGCAGACCTTGCAAAGTACCGCATTTCGTATGATACTTGGTACAGAGAGAGTTCTCTTTACGAAAGCGGCGAGGTAGAGGAAACAATCGTCCTTTTGAAAGAAAAGGGGCTGACATATACAAAAGAAGATGCCGTTTGGTTTAAAAGTACGGCGTTTGGGGCGGAAAAGGACGATGTTCTGGTGCGCGCAAACGGAATCCCGACCTATTTTGCCGCCGACATTGCTTATCACAGAAATAAGTTTGCCAAGCGGAATTTCGACATGGCCATCAATATCTGGGGGGCAGACCATCACGGCCACATTGCTCGCATGAAAGGTGCGATGGAGGCGTGCGGAATTGATCCGGAGCGGTTACATGTTATTACGATGCAGCTCGTGCGTCTTGTTGAAAACGGCGAGGTTGTGCGCATGAGTAAGCGAACCGGCAAGATGATTACGCTTTCAGACCTTCTGGAGGAAATCGGCGTAGATGCGGCGCGTTTCTTCTTTAATCTCCGGCAGGCCGGCAGTCATTTCGAATTTGATTTGGGGCTTGCCGTGGAGCAGTCCAATGACAACCCCGTGTTTTATGTGCAATATGCGTATGCAAGAATTTGCAGTATTTTGCGTCTTTTAGCCGAGGAAGGAAAGAACATAAAGCCGGTGGCAGAAATTAATCTTACGCTTCTTTCGGACGAGCATGAGCGTGCGCTCATTAAAAAACTAGCCGATTTTCCGGAGGAAATCCGTGTGGCGGCGGCTTCGCTGGAGCCTTCCCGCATTACGCGCTATGCGATGGATACGGCAGCACTCTTCCACAGTTTCTATAATGCCTGCCATGTGCGAACAGAGGATGCGGCACTTTCAGAAGCAAGAATGGCACTTTGCGAGGCAACGCGCGTAGTGCTTTGTAATGCACTTCGGATGCTCTCGGTTTCTGCGCCGGAAAAAATGTGAGAAAAGAGGAAAAAGCGTGAAGAAAAAGTTGGGACGGATTGTAAGTCTTTTGCTTTGTGTGCTCTTTTTGGAGGGGAGCGTGCTGGCAGAAAAACCGGCTATGACCGGGGCGGAAGAGTACATGTTCCTGCAGGATTTAATCAGCTTTATAAACGAAAATGCCAAGTTCCCGGCGCCGAAGGCGGATATGCTGGATGCGGCGCTCTGTACGCGTCTTACAAGACCGGAAACCGGCTTTAACGGCATGGTAGAAGCGGTGATGGAAACGCTTGACGAGCATAGTTCGGATATGACAGAGGAAACTTATACGGCGTTTCAGGAAGAAACGATAGAGGGGGAGTTTACCGGCATCGGTGTTACGATTTCCCAGACTGAAAAAGCACTTGTTGTGATTTCCGCCATCGCAGATTCGCCGGCAGAAAAGGCCGGCATTTTACCGGGCGACATTCTGACGAAAGTGGACGGCGTAAGCATTGAAAACGAGGAATTTGAGGCGGTGCGAAACAAAATTCGCGGGCCGGAAAACACGACGGTGGAGATTACCGTCCGCCGCGGAAAAACAGAACTTTCCTTTACGGTGTTACGCACAAAACTTTCGCTTGGTTCGGTTACATACGAAAAGCTGGGAACAACCGGATATCTGCAGTTATCGAATTTTACCGGTACGACGAGCGAAGAGGTCAGAAAAGCGCTTTCTTATTTTGATGCAGAAGGCACACGGAATTTGATTTTAGATTTGCGCAATAATCCCGGCGGAGAGTTGGGCGCGGCGCTTGATGTCTGTCGGCAGTTTGTGCCGAAGGGCGTGATTATGCGTGTGGAATACGCCAATAACAAAAATAATACTTTGTACTATAACGAAACGGATCCGGAATATCATTTTAATCTCGTTGTGCTTATCAACGAAGGAAGCGCTTCGGCGGCAGAACTTCTGGCTGGCGCGATTTTAGACACGGACTCCGGATACTTGATTGGGACAAATACCTTTGGCAAAGGAACGGTGCAAACCATTATACCAATTACAACCGGCGGCGCCCTTCGTTTGACGGTGGCAGAATATAAGACGGCTGGCGGCCGTGCCATTCACCACAAGGGCATTGCCCCCGATCTTATAGTCCGGAATAAAAAGGAGCGAATCGACACCTCGTATATGGCGCCGATGGCATTTGAAACCGAGTGGAAAAAGGGCGATGAAAGCGAGGGCGTGCTGGCAATTGAACAGCGGCTCTCTTTCTGGGGATACATAGACGAAGCTGACAGAATACTGGATGCAGAGACCGAAGCCGCACTTCGGCTTTTCCAGGCACAAAACAGGCTGGAGATTACGGGAAATGCAGATATTTACACGCAAATCCGTCTGTCGGGCGCAGATTACGATGCACCGGTAGAAACGGATAACCAATTGGAAAAAGCACTGGAGTATTTCAATGAAGAAGCTTAAAATTGGAAATGTTCTTATGGGGGGCGGTAGTCCCATTTCCGTGCAGACCATGACCACAACGGATACGCACGATGCAGAAAAAACAATTGCTGAGGTGCGCGAACTTGCGGCAGCCGGCGCTGATATTGTGCGGCTGGCCGTGCCGGATCTGGCGGCGGCGGAAAGCTTTGGCCGCATTAAGGCGGAAACAGAGGTGCCGCTTGTAGCTGATATTCATTTTGATTATCGGATTGCGCTGGCGTGCATTCAAAATGGTGCAGATAAAATTCGATTAAATCCGGGAAATATTGGAGATGCCGACCGCGTACGGCGTGTAGCACAAGCGGCCGGTATGGCGGGAATCCCGATTCGCATTGGTGTGAACGCCGGCTCACTCGAAAAGGAGTTTCATGAGAAATATGGTGTAAGCGCCCGTGCGATGGTGGAGAGCGCAAAATACCATGCCTCGCTTCTGGAAAAAGAGGGCTTTACGGATATTGCCGTAAGCCTGAAAGCTTCAGATGTGCAGAAAACGGTGGAAGCGTATCGGCTAATGGCAAAGGAATGCGCATACCCTTTACATGTGGGCATTACAGAAGCGGGAACAGCGTATGCAGGGCTGATTAAATCGGCGGCCGGAATCGGGAGCCTTTTGCTTGATGGCATTGGCGATACCATCCGTGTTTCACTTTCTGCGCCGCCGGCGGAAGAGGTCCGCGCCGGCATTGCTCTTTTAAAAGCGCTTGGAAAAAGGCAGGGTGCTACGCTCATTTCCTGTCCCACCTGCGGTAGATGTAAGCTCGATTTGATGCCGGTGGCAAGGGAGATGGAGGCGTATCTTGCGTGTATCGAAAAGCCAATCCGGGTAGCGGTTATGGGTTGTGCCGTCAATGGGCCGGGCGAAGCGCGCGAGGCTGATGTGGGCATTGCGGGTGGCGACGGCAAGGCTGTTTTGTTCCGGCATGGCGAAATTGTGGGAAGCGTTCCAGCAGAGGAAATTCTGTCCACCCTAAAAAGGGAAGTAGAAAGGATACTAAAATCGTGGGAATAGCGAAGGGAAAGACAATACGGGAAGCATTCAGCGGCGCACCGATTCCGGAGGGCGCCGCTGGTTTTCGTGTAACCACATTAAAAATAGATACGAAGACGAGAACGATGCAGGCGAATTTACATTTGCCGCTCGTGCCGGCTTATCAAACGGTGAAGGCGTTGCGGAAAGTACTCCTTTCCCACTATGCGCTCGGTGGCCTTTCGCTTTCGTTTTCGCTGGAAACCTTGCCCGTGAAAGCGGAACGGGCAAGCGCTTTAGCACCGTTTCTCATTGGAATATTGGCAGAAGAAAAGCCGGTTTTGGAATATGTGTTTGCCGATAGCGAATGGACGGAAGAGGCGGAAACGCTTTGTATCCGGATTCACCATGGGGGTGCGGAGCTTCTGGGCGATGAAAGCACTGCAAATGCAATTTCCCGTCTATACCAGAGTCTCACAGGCGAAAATGTGCGCGTGAAATTTATTGATGAGCCGACTGAAATGGAGATTGCGGCAAAGCCACTCCCGGTAATTCCCGCTATGCCCCGCGCGGTTGAATCTGCAGGGGAAGCGCTGCAGACGGGCGGCGTTCTCCTTGGGAAAGAAATTGACACAAGTATAGTTCCAATTTCAGAAATCACCGAGGCAAGCGGCAGATGTACCGTGTGCGGCGAAGTTTTCGCAGTCGAATGCCGTGACATCAAAGAAAAGAAGCTGTTTGCCTTTCATATCACCGATATGACCGATTCTATTACCTGTAAAGCGTTTTTGACGCCGGATAAGTATGAAAACCTTCGCGGGAAGGTGAAAGATGGTGCGTATCTCCTTGTGCGTGGTATGGCGACATACGATTCGTTTGCCGGCGAGGTTGTGATTCGCCTGCAAGATATCCGCGAGGCGGAGCGAACGAAGAAAACCGATGCGGCGCCGGAAAAGCGGGTGGAACTGCATCTGCATACCCAAATGTCCAGCATGGACGGCGTTTCCAGCGCAACTGCACTTGTAAAAAAGGCAATTGCGTATGGGCACGAGGCGATTGCAATTACGGACCACGGCGTTGTACAAGCCTTTCCGGAGGCATATAAAGCCGCAAAAGGCGCGGATATCAAGATTATACTCGGCGTAGAAGCGTATTTTGTTAATGATATCGAAGCCTCTCTCTATAAAGGCAAAGCCTGGCCGATAGACGGGGAACTGGTGGCCTTTGATATTGAAACGACAGGGTTGAGCCCCAAAACAGAGCGGATTACGGAAATTGGAGCCGTGAAGCTTCGTGGTGGCGCAGTTGTCGACACATTTTCTACCTTTGTCAACCCCAAAAAGCCGATTAGTGCCAAGATTACAGAGCTTACCGGCATCGCGGACGCGATGGTGGCAGATGCCCCCGAGGAAGAAGAAGCTGTGCGCGCCTTTTTAGCGTTTTGTGGCGATGCCCCCATTATTGCGCATAATGCGGGCTTTGACACGAGTTTTATCCGCGCCGCGTGCACGCGAATGGGCGTAGGCTATGCACCGTCGGTTATAGATACGCTGACCTTCTGCCGGGCAATGGTTATCAGTAAGCGCCAACATTCGCTTGACAAAATGGCAAAGTATTTTGGTGTGGAGAATCCGGCGCACCACCGAGCGGTAAACGATGCGCAGGTCTGTGCGCAGATCTGGGTAGCGCTTTCGCAGAAGTTAATGGAGATAGGTATTGAAAATCTCGCCGATATTGATAAGAAAATGGCTGGCAATGTCGATATAAAAACGCTCCCATCGCACCATATGGTTCTGCTGGCGAAAAATCGGCAGGGACTTTTCAATCTGTACACCCTCATTTCCAAATCACACATGGACTATTTCCACAAAACGCCGCGCATTCCGAAAAGCGAGCTTGTACGCTATCGGGAAGGCCTTCTCATTGGCTCCGCGTGCGAAGCTGGCGAGCTTTTCCGAGCGGTTGTGGCAGAGCAAAGCGAGGCAGACCTTCTGCAGATTGCAGCGTTTTATGATTATTTGGAAATTCAGCCGATTGGCAACAACCGCTTTATGATTGCAAACGGTGCGGCTGCAGATGAAGAACAGCTCCGTGACTACAACCGGAAGATTATAGAACTTGGCGAAAAGCTTGGGAAACCCGTTGTGGCAACGGGAGATGTGCATTTCTTAAACCGGGAGGACGAGGTGTTTCGCCGGATTCTCATGGCAGGTAAGGGCTTTGAAGATGCAGATAATCAGGCGCCTCTCTATTTTCGGACGACGAATGAGATGCTCGAGGAATTTGGGTATTTAGGCGAGGAAATGGCACGAAAGGTTGTCATTGAAAACACGCGACTGATCGCCGAGAGCATTGAAAATGTGCCGCCGGTGCCCAAAGAAAAGTGCCCGCCGGAGATTGAAGGCTCGGATACCGATATTATGCGGATGAGCCGGGAAAAAGCGGAGCGCATTTATGGGGCGCCGCTGCCGGAAATTGTGCAAAAGCGCATGGATAAGGAACTGAATAGTATTATCACAAATGGGTTTGCCGTTATGTACTTAATTGCCCATAAACTGGTAAAAAAATCCAATGAGGACGGCTATCTTGTCGGTTCCCGTGGTTCGGTTGGCTCTTCGTTTGTTGCCTTCCTTTCTGATATTACCGAGGTCAATGCTTTGCCGCCGCATTATGTTTGTCATAAATGCCAGTATAGCGAGTTTGTGGAGGGAATGACCGGCTCCGGATGCGACCTGCCGGATAAAAATTGTCCCAGATGCGGTACGCCGCTTTTTAAGGATGGACATGACATTCCGTTTGAAACTTTCTTGGGCTTTGACGGAGACAAGGCGCCGGATATTGACCTTAATTTCTCCGGCGATTATCAGGGGATTGCCCATAAATATACAGAAGTGCTATTCGGTGCTGAAAATGTATATAAGGCCGGAACAATTGGAACACTTGCGGAAAAAACGGCGTATGGCTATGTGCGAAAATATTTCGAGGAACGGGGGACAAGCCTTCGCAAAGCGGAACTCGACCGCTTGACAAGGGGCTGTACAGGCGTAAAGCGTACAACCGGCCAGCATCCCGGCGGTATTGTTGTTTTACCAAAAGGGAGGGATATCAATGAGTTTTGTCCGGTGCAGCATCCGGCCGACAAAAGTGAAAGCGATGTCAAAACAACGCATTTTGATTATCATTCCATTGACGAAAACCTCTTGAAGCTTGACATTCTGGGGCACGACGATCCGACCGTGATTCGTATGCTTGAGGATTTAACAGGGCTCGATGCAAAAACTATTCCACTTGATGATAAAGAAACTATGAGCCTTTTTACGGGCAAAGAAGCTTTAAAACTGAAAGAAGAGATTCAGAGCGCGGTAGGAACGCTTGCCATTCCGGAATTTGGAACCAAGTTTGTCCGGCAGATGCTTATGGATACAAAACCGAAAACCTTTTCGGATTTGATTCGTATTAGCGGACTTTCCCATGGAACGGATGTATGGCTCGGCAATGCGCAGGACATCGTCAAAAGCGGAACGGCGACGCTTTCCGGCTGTATTTGCACGCGTGACGATATTATGCTCTATCTCATTACAAAGGGCGTAGAGCCAAAGCTTTCCTTTACAATTATGGAGTCCGTCCGTAAAGGAAAGGGGCTGAAACCGGAGTGGGAAGAGGCTATGCGGGAACACAATGTGCCCGCATGGTATATTGACTCTTGCAAAAAAATCAAATATATGTTCCCAAAAGCCCACGCGGCGGCGTATGTGACGATGGCATTTCGGATTGCGTACTGCAAGGTGCATCATCCGCTTGCGTTTTACATGGCCTATTATAGCGTGCGCGCCGATGACTTTGATTATAGTCTGATGGCCATGGGGCATTCGGTTGTCAAGCAAAAAATGAAAGAGCTGGCGGCTGACGAAGGCAAAACACAGAAGGATAAGAATGTACTTTCGATTTTAGAGGTCTGTGACGAAATGTATGCCCGCGGCTTTTCGTTCTGCCCGATTGATCTGTATGAATCGGATGCAGAAAAATTCCGCGAGGTTGACGGAAAAATTCTGCCGCCTCTAACCAGCATACAAGGCCTGGGCACGGCCGCGGCACGAAGCATCGCAAAGGCAAGGCTCGACGGCCCGTTCCTATCCGTTGACGATTTGGTTCAGCGAAGCGGGGCGAACAAAGCCGTTATCGAGATTATGACGAAAAACGGAATTTTAGAGAGCCTTCCCGAAATCAGCCAGACTACACTTTTCGGATAACCCGTGCGCGGAGGAAAGTCTAAAAAAGCCTTGACAAACCGCAGAAGAAGAATTATAATAGGAAAGTCGGTTTTTAAACGATAAAATACAGAGTAAGGAAGAGTTTTTATGAGCACATTATTATCCGTATCGATTGCGCTACTTGCAGGCCTTTTGATGACGAGAGTATTTAAGCCGCTGAAATTGCCGGCTGTAACGGCGTATCTCATTGCGGGCGTTTTGATTGGCCCGTACTGCGTGGGGGCACTTGGAATAGAAGGCCTTGGCTTTCAGAGCGCTGAAGATGTGAGCAAACTCAGCCTCATCGCAGAAGTAGCGCTTGGGTTTATTGCTTTTTCTATCGGCAACGAGTTCCGGTTATCGGAGTTGAAGAAGACAGGCAAGCAGGCTACCACCATCGGTATTTTTCAGGCAGTGGTGGCGACCATCCTTGTTGACCTTTCTCTTTATGGCGTTCACCTGATCGCGCCGGATAAAATTTCGGTGCCGCAGCTTTTGACGATTGGCGCTATTGCAACCGCAACGGCTCCGGCCGCAACGCTCATGGTTGTTCGGCAGTATAAGGCAAAGGGAAAGCTTACGGATTTACTCCTTCCCATTGTTGCGCTGGATGATGCCGTAGGACTTATCGTGTTCGCCGTTTCGTTCGGCATTGCAAAATCCCTTATCGTGGGCGCTGTTGATCTCGTGTCCATTCTTGCCAATCCGCTGGTGGAGATTGTATGCTCTTTGGGACTTGGTGCCATTATGGGCTGGGTGTTAACGCAGCTCGAGAAAATGTTTAACTCCAACACAAACCGTTTAAATCTAACTATCGCTTTTGTATTCTTAACGGTCGCCCTTTCGATGCTTGATTTCCATGTGGGGCGAGTACATATCAGTTTTTCTTCCCTTCTCGTTTGTATGATGCTGGGCACGGTGTTCTGCAATCTCTGCCCGCTTTCGGAGGATTTGATGGAGCGGTCCGACAAGTGGACATCGCCTTTGTTTGCACTCTTTTTCGTTATCAGCGGTGCGGAACTTGAACTGGGCGTGTTTAGAGACTATGGAATTGTGTTTATCGGGGTTATCTACATTCTGTTCCGCTCGCTCGGTAAGTATTTTGGCGCGTATGCCAGTGCCAAAATGACTGCTTGCAGCCCGGAAATCTGTCGGTATTTAGGGATTACGCTTTTGCCGCAGGCGGGCGTAGCACTCGGCATGTGCACAACAGCCATGCAGCTTGGCGAAGCCGGGAATCTGATTCGGAATATTACCCTTTTTGCGGTTTTGCTTTATGAACTTTTCGGTCCGATTTGCACACGCTGGGCGCTGACGAAGGCCGGCGATATTCAGCCGATGAGCGAAGAGGTAAAAACACGCCGTCAGACAAAGCTTGCGGCCGCGCAAGGAAAAGAAAACAAATAGGCATGGAGAGGGCGCGCGGTAATTTGCGGCGCTCTCTTTTTTATCTGAGGAGGAAAAATGGAAAAGAAAATGGCATGGGGAGAAATGCGCGCCTATGTGCTTGCTTTTTTAAAGTGGGGGCTGATTGCGAGCCTGGTCGGCATTTTGGGCGGCATAGTAGGAAGTGCGTTTCATCTCTGCATCGACTTTGTGACAGAACTTCGCATAGAAACGCCTTGGCTTTTATACCTGTTACCACTCGGCGGCCTTCTGATTGCCGCAATCTATTTTGCATGCAGGAAATGGGGGAAACTGGATACAAACCGCGTACTGTGCGCGGTGGGAGAGGACGAAAGTGTCCCCTTTATTATGGCGCCACTCATTTTTATCAGCACGGCAATTACCCACCTTCTGGGCGGCAGTGCCGGGCGGGAAGGCGCAGCGCTCCAGCTTGGCGGGAGTATTGGCTTTGCGGTTGGAAAGATATTCCGCCTTCAAAGACGCGATTTACACATTATTGTCATGAGCGGGATGAGCGCCGTGTTTTCGGCGCTGTTTGGGACGCCGCTTGCAGCTGCAGTCTTTGCAATTGAGGTGGTCAGCGTAGGCGCACTCTATTATACGGCGCTTATGCCCTGCCTCCTTTCGTCGCTGGCGGCATATTATGTGGCCACAGAGGCGGGAGTAAGCCCGGTACGCTTTTTGGGTACGCCCATTCCGGCTTTTTCACCGGGGGCACTTCTGCAAACTGTGGCACTTGCCGTTTTGTGCGCGCTCGTGAGCATTCTGTTTTGCATCGCCATTCGGCGCGGCGACAAGCTTGCGGAAAAACTTTTGCCAAATGCCTTCTGGCGTGGAATTTTAGGCGGTATACTTATCATTTTCATAACCCTTTTAGTCGGGAACCGCGACTATAACGGCGCCGGCATGGATGTGATTGCCCGTGCCTTTCTGGGGGAGGCGCGGCCGGAGGCCTTCCTATGTAAAATTCTTTTTACCGCCATCACGATTGCCGTAGGCTTTAAGGGCGGCGAAATTGTTCCGGCCTTCTTCGTCGGTGCAACCTTTGGGTGCACTATAGCGCCGATACTCGGCCTGGATCCGGCCTTCGGTGCTGCGGTAGGATTTGCGGCTCTGTTTTGCGGCGCCGTCAACTGCCCGCTGGCATCCACGCTGTTGGCGCTGGAGGTTTTGGGAAGCGAAGGGATTTTATTCTATGCGCTCGCGTGCGGTATCAGCTATATGATGTCCGGCAATTTCGGGCTCTATAAAAAGCAAAAAATCGTGTATGGAAAAACAGAAGCGCGGTATATAGACTGTTATACAAAATAACAAAAAAACGAAGTGAATTCCCTTACCCTTCAGAGACGATTTTTATGCTTATTTTCATGGAAAAAAAGTGGCTTTTTTCAGAAAAAGGCCACTTTTTTGCGCTTTTTTAAAAAATTTTTTCAAAAATTCGTAACAACTTTTTAAAAAATACCAAACATTTAGAAACGCCGAAATCATGGGGTTTCCGGAATATCGGTGCAAAAACCTAAATTTCCAGTATTATCCAGTAAATGGAATAATTTTACAATAAATACATAAAATGGTTTGACAAAGGGTAAAATTTATAGTAAAATAGGGAACGAAGGAGTGATTCTGATGTTTAAAACAGGAGAATTACTAAAGCGAAATATCAGACGGTATGTTTTACCGGCGGTCGCGATAGTAGTTCTTGCAGCCGTCACCCTTGTGGTGTGTGCTGCGGTTTTAGGAAAAGTTGTTTACATTTATGACGGCGAAGTTGTAACAAGTATAAAAACAAGCGAACCCACGGTTGGGGAGGCGCTACAGGAAGCACAAATCATCCCCGGTGAATTTGACCTTGTGGAGCCGGCCGTCGATACGGCTATAGAAAACAACATGGAAATTCACATTCTCCGTGCCACCCCGGTTTCTCTCCATGATGGGGGAGAAGCAAAAGAAATTTTCACTTTAAAGAAGACGGTTTCAGAGGTGCTTGCGGAAAATGAAATTGTGCTGGTCGGGAGTGATTGTGTAACACCCGCGCCGGAGACAGCGATTTCACGCGGGATGGAAATTGTCGTAAAGCGCGCAAAGCAGATTTCTTATTTTGGTGATGGCGGCAGCATTCCGGTAAACACGATTGCCGGTACAGTGGGCGAAATGCTTTCTATGCTCGGTGTGCAGGTGGGAGAGCTGGACTTTACGGAGCCGGCAATGGACACGGTACTGACGGACGGCATGACGGTGCGCCTCGTGCGCGTCGCAAAGAAAACGATAGAAAGCCGTGTAACTGTAGGCTACAACATCGAGGAAAAAACAAACGCTAACCTTACAAAGGGGACGAGCCGTATTGTGCAGAACGGAAAAAATGGCGTGCGGACGGATACCTATGAAGTCATCTTCCACGATGAGGTAGAGGTTTCGAAGGAACGCGTTTCCTCTGTAGTCACAAAAGCACCTGTGAATAAAATCATAGAAAAAGGCACCGCGGCACCCAAGCAGACCGCTGTGGCTGCATCTTCGGGGGCAGGAACCCGGAATACGGCGAAGGGCGAAAACTTTTCGTATAAAAAGATGATTGTTTGTACGGCTACGGCGTACGACCTTTCCTATGAAAGCTGCGGAAAACATCCAGGCGATCCGTATTATGGCATCACCGCCAGCGGTATGAAGGCCGGCCCGGGCGTGATTGCGGTGGATCCGTCTGTCATTCCGCTTGGAACAAAACTTTATGTGGAAGCGCCGGATGGTTCTTGGTCGTATGGCTACTGTGTGGCGGGCGATACAGGAAGCGGCGTATACGGAAACCGGGTGGATTTGTTCTTTAATACGCGGCAGGAAGTACGAAACTTTGGCCGCCGGACGGCGAATGTGTATATTCTGTAAGCAAAAAAACGGAGCAGCCAGATTTTGGCTGCTCTGCTCTTATAAAAATGAGCAAACGGTTGACATCCGAGGGCAATGTGTGGTATAATACGCTGGAAAAAACAAAAAGAGGGGAATGGGTATGAAACAAATAAGAAGAATGCTGACAATAGCGCTGGCGCTTATTTTACTTTCCGTGGGGGCAAGCGGTGTTTCGGCAGCAGAAACCAAAGTACTATATGGGAATTTGGAGGAACCGGTTCTGGAGGTTACGAATGTTATCGGGCCGGATGAGGTGTTCACTCTGGTGGCGGATTATGGCGTCTTGCGCGAATCCTATCTTTGCCAGGCACCTGTAACAATTACAACTGTAATTGATGACATTTGTTTTTTCCCTGCCATACAGATGATTCCGGTGGGAGAGGAATTGTATCAAAGCAGCATGCGTGTGGAGCCGGTGGGCAATATTTATTCCTATTATTATGATGAAGCCACACAGACAGACAGCGAAGTCATCGTGCCGTATAATCCGGAAGAGGCCGAACAGGAAACCTTTGTAAAGGGCGCAAGCATTACCATCACGAAGCCGGGCGTATACAGCATCGGCGCACTGTTTCCGGCAGTGTATGAGGGCGTGGGGGGTGTGTACCTGAATATCATCGGCGATGCACAGCCCACAAGTTCCAAAGTATATGTAAATGGTACGGAAACAGCATTCGAAGCATACAATATTGCCGGAAATAACTACTTTAAGATCCGCGATATTGCCATGGCAATTTCCGGAAGTGAAAAGCAGTTCAATGTAATCTGGGATAGTGAAAAGCAGGCGATCAATCTGCTGAGTGGTACGCCATATACCATCGTTGGCGGCGAGATGAGCAAGGGCGAGGCGATAGTTAAAACTGCCAAGGCAACCGCGTCGCACATGTTTAAGGACGGCCTGCCTTGCGGCTTTACTTCTTACACCATTGGTGATAATAATTATTTTTTACTGCGGGATTTGGGCGAGGTTTTTGATTTTGGTGTCATCTGGGATGAAGCAACCCGCTCCATTCATATTGATACAACCCAATCTTATGTGAAGGAATAAGGAAGCATTTCCATAGCCTGGCATGCCGGGGTGCATTTCAGAGGTTTTATAAAAGGGACATCCCAATTTATAAAACCTCTTGATTTTTATAACCAAATTTAAGAAAAAAAGGAATTGCAGAAAAAATTTAAAAAATTTTAAAAAAAAGCTTGCAATCCTTGGAAAAGTGTGATATTATATCATGTGCTGTGACATGGCATACGATGAAGCGGGAGGTTGCCGGCATAAGACCGGGTTTTTCCGTGGAGAATGTCCGATTCTTGAAATTGGGCGACAGTCACTGTACACTAAGTAAAAGTGAAAACTTCTTTACTTATTTGTGCCCGGATAGAAGTATGTCCGGGTTTGTGTTTGTAAAAGCATGACACGCACGGCAGAGTGTACGGTTCTTCTCGTCGGCATGGAATTGCGGCAAAGGCCGCCCGGTATAACCGGCAGCGATAAAAAATTTAGGAGGCGAGATTATGGCAGCAAAACAGAAAATCAGGATTCGTCTGAAGGCGTATGAGCATGCACTCATCGATCAGGCAGCGGAGAAGATTGTGGAAACCGCAAAGCGCACAGGCTCCACAGTATCCGGTCCGGTACCGCTCCCCACAGAGAAGGAAATCATTACAATTCTCCGTGCGGTGCATAAGTACAAGGATTCCCGCGAGCAGTTCGAAATGCGTACGCACAAGAGACTGATTGACATCCTGTACCCCACAAACAAAACTGTGGAGGCACTGGGAAGACTCGAAGTGCCCGCCGGCGTAAGCATTGAAATTAAGCTTGTCGGCAAGGACGCACGGTAAATGTTGGCAATTTGTCAACCAATAACCATAAGGAGGATAAACAATGGACAAGGCAATTATCGGCAAGAAGCTAGGCATGACACAAATTTTTACACCGGAAGGTCAACTGGTACCTGTAACTGTAATTGAAGCAGGCCCCTGCACCGTAGTGCAGAAGAAAACAGTAGAAACCGACGGGTATGAAGCCGTGCAGCTTGGCTTCGGCGAAAAGAAAGAAAAGAAAGTGACAAAGCCTGAAAAGGGACACTTTGACAAGGCTGGCGTTTCGGCAAAGCGTGTGCTTCGCGAATTCCGCCTGACCGGTGCAGCAGAAATGAACCCCGGCGATACAGTTAGCGTCGAAATCTTCGCAGAAGGCGATAAGGTCGATGTAACCGGTATTTCCAAGGGTAAAGGTTATGCGGGCACGGTTAAGCGCTTTGGCACACATCGCGGCCCTATGGCGCACGGCTCTAAGTATCATCGTGGCCCTGGCTCCATGGGTGCTTGTTCTACACCGAGCAAAGTTATGAAGGGCAAGAAGCTCCCGGGCCACATGGGTGTTGACCGCGTAACGGTACAGAACCTTCTGGTTGCGAAAGTAGATTCCGAAAGAAATCTTCTTCTCGTAAAGGGTGCTGTTCCCGGCCCGCGCGGTAGCGTTGTAACGGTAAAAAATACAGTTAAAAAATAATGAACGACTCGGAAAGGAGGATTTGACATGCCTAAAACAGTTGTATATAAGATGGATGGCAGCAAGGCGGGCGAGATGAATTTGTCCGATGCTGTATTCGGTCAGGAAGTAAATAAAACAGTTTTGCACAGCGTGATTGTGAACTATCTCGCAAACCAGAGACAGGGCACACAGAGTGCAAAGACGCGTTCTGAAGTTTCCGGCGGCGGCGCCAAGCCTTTCAGACAGAAGGGTACAGGCCGCGCAAGACAGGGTAGCACCAGAGCGGCACAGTGGATTAAGGGTGGAATCATTTTTGCCCCGAAGCCGAGAGAATACAGATTCTCTATCAATAAAAAGGTTAAGAATGTTGCAATGCGTTCGGCACTCAGCGCCAAGGTTTTAGAAAACGAAATCATGGTTATGGAAACGCTGGAGCTGGAGGCCATTAAGACAAAGCAGGTTACAAAGCTTATGCAGGACCTCGGCGTAGAGGGCAAGGCACTTCTCGTGACATGCGATAAGAATGACAACCTCTATTTATCGGCAAGAAATATTTATGGCGTGGATGTTTCGTATGTGGGAATGTTGAATGTATATGACATTCTAAATCATGGCAAGCTCATCATTGCGAAGAACGCCGTAGAAAAATTGGAGGAGGTTTACGCGTAATTATGAAAAATGCACACGATATAATTATTCGTCCGATTATTACGGAAAACAGCATGGATCAGCTGCAGGATAAAAAGTATACCTTTGAAGTTGCTAAAACGGCAAACAAGGTAGAAATCAAGCAAGCGATTGAAGAAATTTTTGACGGCGTGAAGGTTGACAAGGTTACAACCATGAACATGCTGGGCAAAGTGAAGCGTATGGGCAGAAGCGAAGGCAGACGCGCAAACTGGAAGAAAGCCATCGTGAAGCTGACAGAGAACAGCAAGACCATTGAGTTCTTTGAAGGTCTTGTATAAGCTAAGGAGGGATTGAAATGGCAGTTAAGAAATTTAAACCA
>JAZSDW010000035.1:0-12021 GCA_045531355.1 Clostridia bacterium
TTTTATGTGTCTGAAAAAAGAAAAAACGCCGCTGCTCGCGGCGCTTTGCGTTCTTCTCGTCGGCATTCTTTTTCGCGGTCTTTGTGGCCTTTGGGGCATGGAGAATCCTTATAACTCGTATACCCTGCAGGCGGCGCGGTGGCTCGGCGGGCATCTCGATTTAGGGCAAAATTTTTCCCATCTTGAAATTGCTTCGTTTGGCGGAAAGTTTTTTGTGAGCTTCCCACCGTTTCCCTCGCTTGTGCTTTTGCCCCTCATTCCATTCTTCGGGACACATACGCCGGACGGCCTTATCAGTATTCTCTTTGCCGCGCTCGGCGCTTTTTTTGCCGCAAAGCTTGTGCTTTCCTATCGAAAATCGGAAAGTGAAGCCTTATTTTGGGCGCTCTTTGTCACGCTGGGTGGAAACCTTCTTTCCATTTTCTGTACCGGCTGGGTTTGGTTTTTGGCACAAACCATGGCCTTTTCCCTTCTCCTTGGTGCTTTTTTGTTTGCGCATTCCAAAAGGAGCGCACTTTCATTCTTTCTATGGGCGGCCGCGGTGGGATGCCGTCCCTTTTCGGCGCTCTGCCTGCCGCTTCTCCTTTATCTTTTGCATGGGAGGGGGGTTCGCTTCTCACGAAAAACCTTTCTGCATATTCTGCCGGCACTTTCTCTCGGCGTTTTTTATGCACTTCTGAATTTTCTTCGCTTTGGGAATCCGCTGGAATTCGGCCATTCCTATCTGCCGGAATTTCTGGCCGAGCCGCAGTTTTCACTCCAATACCTCGGCGAAAACGCCCGTACGCTCGTCCGTCTTCCGCGTTTTTCAGGCGGGAAAATTGTATTTCCGCTCTTTAACGGCTTTGCCTTTTTCCTTGCCTCGCCACTCTTTCTCGTCTATTTCTTTCTCTTTATACGCCGAAAAAAGGTGGGCGGAGACTGGATGGTTTTTGCGTTTCTTATTGCCTACCTTTTTCTCTTTTGCATGCACCGCACAATGGGCGGCTGGCATTTCGGCCACCGCTATACGATTGATATGCTTCCCCTTTGTCTTCTGGGGTGCCTGCGCCTTCGTCCGCCGCGCCCCGCACCCATCGTTCCGCTCTTCCTGCTCGGCTTCCTTCTGCATAGCTATGGATTTTTCCTATTGCTCGGCCAAATTTGATGCGGACGAGAAAATAGAGCGTATAAAAAATCCTGTCCTAAGACAGGATTTTTCTTTTGGAGGAATGGGTACGCCCCAGATTTGTAGCTATGAAAAAACAGGGCTATAAAGGTATTTTATCTTATAGTGATTCGATAATTTCTTTGTTATGTATCCGCTTTGCCATAAATTGCTGCTATTGCTGAATTTCCTTTGCATCCACCAGCATGAAATCAATAATTTCCATTTACGATGCCAGGTAATTCACTAAAAAAAGCACCGACTATGTCGGTGCTTTTTTTGGTGGACCTGAAGGGGATCGAACCCTCGACCTCTGCGTTGCGAACGCAGCGCTCTCCCAGCTGAGCTACAAGCCCATATCAAGCTAGCTTACACAGTATAACATAGAAACCGTGGCTTGTCAAGGCTTTTTCCAAAAATTCTCTCTTCTTTGCGCCTTGGCATTTTCTTTTAATTTTTTGAAAGAGCGTAAGAAGCATGCGCCAAAGCGTCTTATTGAAAATGCCACAGGGGAGGCGAAAGGGCGCCGTTGCAAAAAAAAGAAGCTACCGCAAAAGCGGTAGCTTCCGGATTCTTTTCGAATCTTCTTATTTTGCAGCGTTTGCCAGACCCAGGATCTTAGCAAGCTGTGCACGCGTGATTTCTGCCTTCGGTGCCAGAGTGCCATCGCCCATGCCGTTGATGATGCCTGCCTTCGTAAGAGCCGAGATAGCTTCTACGCAATTTGCATCGATCGAAGCAGCGTCGGTGTATGCAATGTCTTCTGCATCAGCCTTCAGCTCAACGCCGGCAGCCTTCAGCGCATTGTAGAGAAGTGTGAAAGCAGCTTCACGGGTTGTAGCCTTTTCAACATCAATCTTGTCGCCGAATACGCCGAGGATGTTAGCAGCCTGTGCAGCAGCCATTTCCTTGTATACCCAGTGCTCTGCATCTACATGGTCTGTGGTTGCATCTTCTGCAGTCAGACCTGCGATACGAACAACGAGTGCGATAACCTGTGCGTTTGTGGTGGAGAGCTCCGGACCGAAGGAATCAGCGGTCATGCCCTTGATAACGCCGCTCTTTGCGAGCGTGTCAATGGAATCGTATGCCCAAGCATAAGCTTCCTTATCAACATCAGTAAATGCAGCTGCGCCTACTTCGTTGGCAGAGCCTGCCGGATCTTCTGTGCCCGGTTCCGTTGTGCCAGGTTCTTCCGGCTTCGGCTCATCTGTGCCCGGTTCTTCAGGCTTTACATCCGGCTTTGTTTCCGTTGTACCGGTTACGAGGGAAGCACCGCCCGGAACGCCGCCGGACTTCTGGGATTTAATTTCAGCAGCAGCATAGTAAACATTCGGCTCTGTGGGGTCAACCGGATAAACAACGCCGCCGATTTCTTCGCGTGCGGTTACTTCTACAACTGCCCACATGCCCTTCACTTCGAGTTCGTCAATTGTCTTTTCAAATGTGGGATCCGCAGATGTAAAGTTTTCCAGTGCTTCTGCACCTTCAACGGCATCAATTGCAGATGCTTCATCGGTAGCTTCTACAACGAACCATTTGTATGTGGAAGCGTCTTCGCCGTTTGCATATTTGTTGAGCGTATAGTCAAGCTCTACTTTCTTGCCAATTGTTACTTTCTTAAGTTCTAATTCAGCTACGGGAGCATAATCCCCTATCGGCATTACGACAACTGCCTTGTCATCAGCCAGAGCAACTGCGCTTTCTGCTACAGGGTCAAAGTCAACTCTGTTAGCTTTTGCAAGAACTTCATAAGAAAGTTCACAGCCTACCATTTCTTCGTCCAGAAGCAATGTCTTTTCAGTGGAATCTTCAATGGCTACGCCATCGAGGAACCAGGTGACCTCAGACACATCTTCATTCTCAGCGTTCGGATTTCCGTCCACAAAGTCATAGTTTGCAGTTACTGTGTCACCAACGCGTGCAACTCCATCTTCACCAACCAAAATGTCAACCGGGGTTGCGGTCGGTGCTACAGGCTTCGGCACGATTGTGATGTCTGCAGTATTATCAGTCAATTCAACCGCGCTGTCTAAAACTTCTGGATTTAATGTAGTTTTAAAGGTACCAGCAAGTGTAAAGCTAATGCCAGCTGCCTTTGCGGCAAGTGTCTTAAATGTCACACTATAGCAGATTCCATCTGCCGGGAGAGCAACTTCCTGTACTTCATCTTCATCGAACGAAGCGAGTGCCGGGAATTCAATTTTGCCTTCTGCTGCGTCGAACTTAGCAGACTGAACCTTCCAAGTGGGAAGCTTCACATCAACTAAATCTTTTGCCTTGGTGGTGCTAATAGCCTCTTCGCCAGCAACCGTCATAGGTAATACAGCGGTAGGATCATAGTCCAGTTCAAATCCAAACTGACCAACTGTTTCAACACCGGAAAGAACGATGTTTGCAGTAAAGGTGTTTACAACACCCTCACTATAATATACTGTTTCGGGAACATAAGTGATTGTTACTGCCGCTTCATCAGCAGCGGTAACCGCTGTGCTTAAGGTAAGAACCATAAGCACAGCCATAACTAAAGAAGAAAATTTCTTTAACATTTGTGTACTCCTTTTCTTTTAAAATTAAAATACTTTTACTCTAATCCGTAGCCCCAACGCCCGCCAAGAAGACCAAGGTCATCAAGATAAATGTGTCCATCACCGTCTAGGTCGCAGGAAACATCATATAACGGGTCTACATCTGCCTTCTTATCCCAGCGTCCACCGAGGAGGCCAAGGTCATCCAGGTAAACATCGCCGTGTCCATCAATATCGCCTGCGATCATCGTGGGAACAGCGAAATCAATCGGGAGGCCTTCTGGTGTAACCGTTACCTCTACAGTAGCTGTCACATAACCAGGTCTTGCAACCACTATAGTATAAGTATCAGCTGTTACAGCATCAAACGCAAAACCATCAGCATACCCAGCTGTCGCAACTACGCTATCACCCTTCTTAAGCGTTACAATTGCAACCTTTGCAGCCTTAGCATCCGGGAAGGCGGTGGTCGGATCAATTGTAATGTCAACGCCGGAAACGCCATAGGGGTTAACCGTTTTGGTGAATACCCATTCGTCGGTGTACGCTGTATCGGGGACGGTAATTGTCGCGACAAAAGTTATCACTACAGGATCGCTGCCAGAAGCAGGTCTTTCGAGAGAAACCGTTCCAGAAACAGGGACTCCATCTTTCGTCCACGCAATGCGCGTCCCATTTTCGCCAGTTGGCGGAAGTGTTATGCTTGCAGCACCGAATGCTCTGGCTAACTCTTCCTCACTCATTTGTCCAGCCTTAACCGGATCATATGCCTCATCGGTCGTGTTCAGATTATTTCCATCATAATCAATCATAATAGGCTCAAGCTTTTCCCTCGCATCTGTTGCGGGAGAGGTTACCGTATACGGACCATAGTATGTGGTCACGCAGTTTTCAACTGCAAGCTGAATGTAATATTTCGCTTCGCCTGTCGGCTCTTTCAGTATAAACTCTGTACCTGTGCCTGTGTCGTCTCCAAAAGCTTCATAATCAAGGTTATCAAGCTCTTCCTCAGCGACTTCGCCATCGGCTTTAGCCCACTTGTAGTTTCCGCGGATTGCTGCGCCTATTGCCCAATCATCGGGAGCATCTGCAGCATCTGCAAAACCAGAGAAGGTAACCGTTACCGGAGAAACTGTTCTGTCCTGTGCGACACTAACCGAACCGGCCGGAATCAGAGCGCGCACAAGCGGCTCAGCAAAAGTTGCCACAGCATCGGTAAAAATACCGTTGCCATCAATAACAATCTCAGAGACGCTCTTCAGGCCTTCCATGTTGATGGAAATCGCACCTTCTTTTACAGACAAGTCGGCAGGCAGAATAATTGTTTCATCGTCTACCGCCTCTGTATCGTTTTCCTTAACACCGGTAACTCTGATTTCTTCAACCTCTGCAGCCCAAGCTTCTAAATAATCAAGCTCTTCTGTTACCGCAAAGTCCAAAACATCATGGCCAGCGTACCAAGTCGTCGGCAGTGTGCCGAGAACCGGTGCCGAGGGTCTGCTGTCGAGTTTTGCATACGCCGGCTCGCCTGTCATGTCTTCGCCGCCCACATAAATGTGCACATAGCCGCCCAAGCTGGGTTCTACTGCACGCGGAATGAAACTGAAGGTTGCATTTCCCTCTTCATCACTCGCTACCTGATCGATGAAAACCAAACTTGCCTCCAGCTCTGCATCCGCCGGAAACGCATTGACGGTTTCCCCGGCACGGAAGGCCAAAATGGTGATGTCATTTCCAGGCACGGTCGTATGCGCATTTACAGTAAATGCACCTTCTGCTTCCGTTACCTCCCCAACCAAGGTTACGGACGCCCCTGAATTTGCCAGTGCAGCTGTCGGAAACATGCAAAGCGCCAAGAGAAGCGCTAAACCCTTCCAGATTTTGTTTGTTCTTTTCAAGTTCCTACCCCTTCCTTTATTTAAAAATACATTTTGTTGCGGGGATTTGCAAGTTTTTGCAAAGGTGAGTTACCTATGTAAAAACTTAAACCTGCATTTCCCTTTCGCAAACAAGGTGCGCTCCCTCTATTTTTAGAGAGAGTATCTCCCTGTAACTATACGCTCTTATTATAATATGCTTTTGTAAATATTGCAAGTCTTTTTTGAAAAAAAGTTAATCTTTTTTGTGATTTGTGCAAATCACACAAGCCGTTCAGGGAATTTGGGGGAATTTTGCTATCTTGCGTTTTGCTTTGCTCTGATCCATGATTCGAAAGTGTATTTTTTATCCGCCGTCCTTCTTCTGTGATCATGGCGCCGCATCGTTCTTCCTAGGACCAGACAAAGCCCCCGCCGGAGCGGGGGCGTTTTGCCCGCGGGTTTACGCTTCACAAATACAATTTGCTATGCAGATTGTCAGCGTCAGAAGCACAAACACGAAAAATGTGGCAAGTGCAATCGCAATGGCGATTGCGACGATTGAGGAGAGCGCCGCCAGGATAAGGCCGGCTGCAGCCGCCACAATCGCACCCGCCGAAGCGGTCAGGAACAACGCGCGGTAGCGGCAAAAACAGTTTTCCCCTGTCGGCCGCCCCGCGCTTGCCGCATAGAGCGGGGCGAGGAAAACGCCCGAAATCCCCACCAGCAGATAGAGCCAGAAAATGATACCGGTTGCGACGAAGCCCAGCGAATACAAAACGCCGAGGAGGACGCCGGCAACGATACCGATAAGGATGGATACATACGCACATTCACCTCTGCAACATGACATATAGGTCACCCCCTTTCTATTCCCAGTTTATGTTTTGAAAGGGGGTTTTGTGTCGAATTTTTCAAAAAACAGGGGCTTCCTGTAAAAAACACCCCCCGCATTGCGGGGGGCTTTTGAGATTGTTTCTTTATTTCTTTTTGAAGTGCGAAGCACCCTTTTCGTATATTTCGCAAATCAGCTTCTGGATTTTCAGCGCCTCACGGCCGCTGATGGTGGGCTCGATATCGTTTTCAACCGCATGGTAAAAGTCTGCAATTTCGCGGATATGCTGGAAGCCCCAGTAATCCTTGCCGCCTTCGTATTCGACATCGGGGTCAATTTCCGTCTGCGCCGTGATTACGGTGCCGTCATTTAAAGTAATCGTCGCAGCATCATAGTCCATCACAACCTTTCCGTTTTCACAGAAAAGGCGGATTTCAATCGGCTCGTCGCAGCCGAAATTGTTCATCGCCCAAAAGCCGAGTGTGGCGCCACCCTTATAGCGCACGAAGCCTTCTGCCGAATCGTCCACCTCCATAATCTCGTGGCCACGGTTAGAAAGATGCGCCTCGACGGAAAGAATCTCGTCATCAATAAACCAGTTCGCAAGGTCCAGAGAATGGATCGCCTGGTCAATAACCACGCCGCCGCCCTCTTTTTCCCAGGTGCCCTTCCAATCGGACAGGCTATAATATTCGTCCGGCTTGCACCAGGTCAGCGTAACGCGTGCGGAGATGATTTTGCCCAAAGTGCCGTCTAACAGCTTTTCCTTGACAAGCTTTGCGGAATCGTTGTAGCGGCACTGGAAAATAATGCCGTACTTTACACCCATTTTCTCGGCGAGCTTTACATTTTCTACCGCATCTGCATACTTGATGCTCATCGGCTTTTCGCAAAGGACATGAACGCCCGCCTCAATAGCGTATTTCGAAATAATCGGATGCAGATAATGCGGAACGCAGATATGCACGACATCGAGATTATCCTTGGAAATCATTTCCTTGTAATCATAGTACGCCTTGCAGTTATACTTTTGGGCCGCGCGGTCTGCCCGCTCCTTTTTAATATCACACACCCCGACAATCTGGGCATTTTTCAAATGGTGTGCGCTCGTTGCGTGCATCGTGAAGATACAGCCGCAGCCCACAATCCCGACTCTAAGCATTGGCGATTTCCTCCAGCACATAGTTTAAGGATGCTGCTGCATCCGAAAGCGTGGCCTTTTCAATGCCGGCACCCGCCTTGGCACAGTTTGTAAAATACACGAGCTCATTGAAATAGCCGCCTAAATCAGAAACATTGCCGCCCTTAAAGCCTTCACCGACAACCTTGGCCTTTTCAATGACAATTTCCTCGGCCTTCTCGTCTGTATACAGCATGAATTTGCCGCCTGCATTTTCAACAACGCCCTTCTCCATCACAACCCGGAAGGTCGCTTCAAAGGGATGCGTGCCCGGAAGTGCCCATGTGCCCTCAACGGTAACGACAAAATCATCATAGTCTAAAAGGGAATGAATATAGGAATTGGGCTCGCCGATTCTGTTTTTCACAGAAGCAATCTTTTTCGGCGTTCCGAAAATCGAAAGCACATAATCCATGTCATGGATATGCAAATCCTGTGCGGCGCCGCCGGAAAGCTCCGTTTTCAGCAGCCAGTCGTTCCATCCCCATGTCGGAATGGGGCTGATGCGACGGAAGTTTGCATTCAGCACCTTTCCATAAGTGCCGGCCGCCAGAATTTCCTGCAATTTTACATATTCGTCCCAGAAGCGGATAACCTGACCAATCTGCACATTGCAGCCGGTTTCCTTTTCCTTCTGGAGCATCTTTTCGCCCTCTTCCTTCGTCAGGGCAACCGGCTTTTCTACGAAAACATACTTTACCTTCTCCATCGCAAGCATCGCATATTCGGCGTGCAGATAGGTCGGCAGGCAGATGTCGATAATATCCAGCTCGGCATTTGCAATCAGGTCCTTGCCGTCGCTATACAGCGTGGCATTCGTGCCAGCTGCCAGTTCCTCTGCCTTTTCTTTTCGCAAATCTGCCAGCGCCACAATTTCGACGCCTTCGATGTTTTTATAACAATTTGCGTGCATTGTGCCCATAAAGCCACAACCAATAAGCCCTACTCTTACCATTAAAAATTCCTCCTTTTTTATCTGCCCAAAATTTTATCCATCGCGCAGGAAGTATTATAAATCAACGCTTCGTTATAGGTTTTGTAGTTCGGAATCATTTCAGCAGTTACCCAGCCATCATAGCCGACTTCACGGAAAGCTTCCATCACGGCCGGATAATTGACATCGCCGGCGAGTAAATCCACAAACCCGTGCAAGCCGCCGGCAACCTTTCTGTAATCTTTGAAATGCACCTTTTTAATGCGATTGCCTAAAATCTTAATCCAATGCTCGGGGAAGCCGTTGAAAAGAACATTGCCGATGTCAAGATAGCTTCCGACATAGTCGCTTCCGATTTTGTCGATAAACGACTTCATTTCAATCGGCGAGGTTAAGAACTTATTCCATACATTTTCAAGCCCGATATTGATTTTTGCGTTTTCAGCATATGCCTTCAGCTCTAAAAACGCTTCCATACTTCTGTCATAGGCGTCCTGATAATCCACAACCTTGTCGGGATTGATGAAATCGGCGCAAACCGTTCCCGGAATAACAAGGCAGGAATCGCAGCCCAGAATTTGTGCCATATCGATTTCTTTTTTCACAATGTCCTTTGCCTTTGCGCGGACGGCTGCATCGTCATCTGTAATCGAATAGTCCCAATACAGCCCGCAAGCAACGCTATAAAGGGAAATGCCGATGTCCTCGGCTGTTTTCTTGACGGCCAGAAGTTCTTTTTCCGTGGAATCGAGGCTCATCTCCCCCGTTTCATTGAGCGCAAGCTCCACGCCGTCAAAGCCCGCTTTTTTTGCAAGCTTCAGGCTCTCCTCCACCGTAAGGCCTCCGAAAGACCAAATACTGATACCTTTTTTCATAAAAACACCCCTTGCTTTTTATTTGCGTTTGTGCTATACTCAGTGTATCATATAGAAGCAAATTTGAACAGATATTTTTTTATTGCAAATGTTCATTTTTGTTCACAAACTTTTCTGGGGTGTTTTTTATGAAACCTTCCTATGTGCGCACAAAAATCAATAATCTGATTGATGTGACAGAAATTGTAACCATTCATTATTATGAGTTTGACGACCGCTTTGTCTTTAAAGGGGAAAAGCATAATTTCTGGGAAATCGTGTATGTCGACAGCGGTGCGGTGGAAATCGTGCAGGACGGCGCATCCACCATCCTAAAACAAGGGGAAATCCTCTTTCACGAGCCGAATGAGTTCCACGCCATCAAATCTTATAAAAGCGCGCCGAATATCGTTATTCTTTCCTTCGTCTGCAAGTCGCCGGCCATGGCTTATTTTAAAAAGTTCTCCGCGCCGCTTGCAAGCAACCTCAAGCCCTTTCTTTCTTCCATGCTCGCCGAGGCAGAGCGTACCTATCTGCTTCCCAAAAACGACATTCATCTAAAGCGGCTGCTCCCGAGGGACGCGGCGCCCATCGGCAGCGAACAGCTTATTAAAACTTACCTTGAACAGTTCCTCATTCTCCTCATTCGAAGCGGCTCCGAAAAACACGAAATTTCAATTTTCCCCTCCCGGGAAGTTCTGGAAACCCAGCTTGTGCTGGACATTAAGGCGTATCTTACGGCGCATCTCGAGGATACCCTGAAAATTGCGGACATCTGCAACCATTTCGGTTACTCCAAAACCTATTTGAGCCAGGTGTTCAAGGCACAATGCTCCGTTTCTCTTATGCAGTATTACACGAATAAAAAAATCGAATATGCCAAAAAACTTATCCGTGAAAACCGGTACAGTTTCAGCCAGATTTCTGACCGGCTGTCGTTTGATAATCCCCAATATTTTTCCCGCGTTTTCCGGCGCGTGACCGGGCTTTCGCCCAGCGAATTTATGCACTCGCTGAAGGTGAAGCCATGACTCGTCGGGAATCGTGTCCGCTTTAAATTGTATCCTTCTAAGCAGTTTAAAACCGCACACAATATGGTGTGCGGTTTTTTAAATTTACCCTCTTCGGGCAAACGGTCTTTTGTTTTTCAACAAATTCTTTTGGAAGAATGTCAGCGCAGACGCAAATACTATAAGGCTAATCCATTGCGAAGTGGAAAAGGAGAGCGCTTTCCCTCTTATAGCATCCCCTCGAAAAAATTCTATCGTGAAACGCAAACAGGAATATAGGAGCAAATACATACACAAGACGCTATAAGGCTTTCTTTTAACTTTGATATATCGCGAAAGGACGCCCGCAATAAGCAAGTTCGCTAAAGCTTCGACTACCTGTATGGGGAAAAAGGTGTGGTTTCCCGCTTCAAAGGCCGTTGATACTGCCAATGCGCCTTGATAAGGCAGGCCATAACAACAACCGGCAAGTAAGCAGCCAATCCTTCCTATTGCATGCCCTAACGGTATATATGGTACTATACAAGCTTCCAGCGCTTCCAATTTGATTTTTAAGGCTTTTGCGACAAATGTAACGCCTAAAAGGCTCCCCATAAGCCCGCCATAAAAAACGGTGCCTTGTTTTTGAAAAAACAAAAAATTGCCCGCTGCTATTTGTTGATATATTGTTTTGAAATCATATGTAACAAGAATGTATAGTGCGCTCCCGCCAACCATTCCGCATCCAACACAAGTTGCAAATAGAATCAACAAATCGTTCAAGTCTATTTGCATTTTACGCGCCCTGACAAAAACGCACATCGCACACACAAAAAACGCCGTGCACACGCATATCCCGTAAGAGGGAATGGAGAATCTGCATATTTTTATATATGGATACATACAATCACCTTAGAGAATAGTAAATGTAAAAAATCCGTCTCGAAAAGAGACAGATTTTTTACTGCTTAATTGAGACTCCTGCCAAGTTCTGCCAGGCCTCCCACACATGCTGCACAAGCGATCCAGGAAAGGAGCCCTAATGCAACTGCAATAATAGACATTACAATTCCGGCAGTTGCCATGCCTTTCTTTTCATCGTTTTTCTTGCCCAAAGCTCCAAGAACAATACCAACGATTCCGAGCAGCATCGAAAGCCAGCCAAGTCCAATAAACGGGAATACCAATGAACATATACCTAACACTAAAGATGCGACAGCCATGTTCAACCCTCCTTTCTCATTTACTCTCAAAAGACATTATATGACAAATTGTCATATTTGTCAAGCATTTTTTATGACATACTGTCATTAGGTGAACTATATGGAAAATAACTTGCGCTTGCTTCGAAAGCAAAAAAAGCTTACACAACTTGCCCTGCAGATGCAAACGGGCATCGAACAAGCTTTATTATCAAAATTTGAAACTGGGGAACGCACGCCCCCTACAGAAACTTTAGTTCTTTTGGCGGATTTTTATAATGTAAGCATTGATTATATTTTATGCCGAACAGATAATCCTAAAGTCAATCGCCTTTAGAGGCGGGGTTTCAAATTCAAGCGCTTCGTTTTAACCTAAAAACTTCACTTCCTATGTTTTTATACAATTGTGGCATAGCCATACAATATAAAGGAGGATTTATCTATGAACAGAACAGAACTAAAGGCAAAAGCAAAAGAGCAAATCAAAGGAAAAATC
>JAZSDW010000008.1:0-30827 GCA_045531355.1 Clostridia bacterium
AAGGCGTTACCGCAAGCGACATGGAAATTGCCACCATGCTCCAAAAATCTGGCAAACCTACGCTTTTGGTTGTGAATCAATGCGATGCCCCCGGTGAAGTTCCGGTCGGTGTTTACGAGTTTTATTCTCTAGGGCTTGGTGATCCCTATCCGATTTCTGCACTCCACGGTATGGGCGTCGGCGATGTTATGGAGGAGGCAATTCGTCAGTTCCCCTCCGCCGAGGAACTGGAAGCCGAATCCTCCCGCATTCAGGTCGCCATCGTTGGAAAGCCCAACGCCGGAAAAAGTTCGCTCGTTAACCACATTCTCGGTGAAAATCGTATGATTGTCAGCAATATTCCCGGTACTACGCGTGATGCAATTGATAGCCACATCTCACGCGATGGTCAGGACTTTACGCTGATTGATACAGCCGGCATGCGACGCCATAGCCGCGTAGACGATACAATTGAACGATATAGCGTCATGCGGGCAATTTCTGCGATTGAGCGATGCGATGTGGCCGTGATTGTAATCGACGCAAACGAAGGGATCAGCGAACAGGATGCAAAAATTGCAGGTTATGTGCATGAAGCCGGAAAGGCCTCGGTCATTTTGGTCAATAAGTGGGACCTCGTTGAAAAGGAAACAAAAACCATGCAAGTGTACCAGCAAAGTGTATATGATACGCTTAGTTTTATGACCTACGCCCCCACGCTCTTCATCTCCGCCAAAACCGGGCAGCGTATAGACAAGCTTTTCCCGCTTCTCGAAAGTGTTTACCAGCAAAATTCCATGCGCATTTCCACCGGTGTTTTAAATGATGTTCTAAATGATGCTACAGAAAAGGTGCAGCCCCCCTCCGATAAGGGCAAACGGCTGAAAATCTATTATATAACACAAGCCAGCACAAACCCGCCCACCTTTATTCTGTTTGTCAATGACAAGGAGCTTGCGCATTTCTCCTATGTTCGCTATTTGGAAAACCGGATTCGGGATACCTTTGGTCTTTCCGGCACGCCCGTGCGCTTTATTATACGCGAGCGGCAGGAAAATCGAAACAGCTAAACAAAGAAAGAGTGAAAACTAATGTATTTTTATTTTGCCAGCGCAATCATCGGATATCTTCTCGGAAGCATTAACTCCGCCGTAATTTTATCCCGTATGCTCGGAAAAGATATCCGCACAGTTGGAAGCGGAAATGCCGGGGCTACGAATATTTTACGCACATACGGTAAAGGCGCGGCCGCTCTCGTTTTTATATTTGATATTTTGAAAGGCGTTTTGGCCGTTTTGGCCGGGCGTGCCCTTTGTGGGGATTATGGCAGCTATCTTGCCGGTTTTTCCGCGATTATCGGGCATAATTTCCCCGTTTATTTTGGATTTCGCGGCGGCAAGGGGATTGTAACCTCTCTGGCCGTTATGCTGACTGTGGCGCCTTTTGAGGCCGCACTCGCCTTTCTTTTAGCCGTCATTCTGATTATGATAACCCGCTATGTATCACTCGGCTCTATTGTGGGCTCTGCCTTTTTCGGTATTCTTGCCACAATTTGCCGGGATGACCTATTCTTCCGCATCTTTGCCATAAGTGTTGCACTTCTGGCAATCCTTCGGCACCACACGAACATTCGCCGCCTGATAAGCGGTACAGAAAGGAAGCTTGGAAAATGAAAATCTCCGTTATTGGTTCCGGTGGTTGGGGCACCGCGATTGCGATTTTATTAGCAGAAAACAACCACGAGGTAACACTGTGGTCCTGGCAAAAAGCAGAAAGTGATGCTTTGGCTAAAGGCCGAGAGAATAAGCCTTTTCTGCCCGGCATACCGCTTCCGGAAGGAATTCGCTATACAGCGGATCTTGCAGAAGCAGCAAATGCCGATCTCCTGGCCTTGGCAACGCCTTCCAAGGCACTTGAAAAAACAGTGGCGCAACTTGCGCCCTTGCTTCGGCCCGGCATACCGCTTGTTAACCTTACGAAGGGGCTTTCCGATTCACAGGAACGCTTCAGCGAGGTGATTGGCCGGCTATGCCCCAAAAATCCCCTTGTTATTTTAAGTGGTCCCTCGCACGCAGAGGAGGTGGCGCGAAAAATCCCCACTACCATTGTTGCCGCCTCGGAAAACGAGGAAGCAGCACAGCTTGTACAAAACACCTTCATGTCCCCCACTTTTCGGATTTACACCTCGCCGGATGTGATCGGCGTCGAGCTTGGAGCCGCCCTTAAAAATGTAATTGCACTTTGCGCCGGCATCGTAGACGGCCTTGGCTTTGGAGATAACACGAAGGCTTCTCTTATGACAAGAGGTCTTGTGGAAATGACGCGGCTCGGCCTTGCCATGGGTGCTCTTCCTGCTACCTTATCCGGTCTTTCCGGCGTTGGAGACCTCATCGTCACCTGCACAAGTATGCACAGTCGTAACCGCCGCGCCGGCATTTTAATCGGACAGGGGAAATCTGTTTCCGAAGCAATTGCTGAGGTACGCATGGTTGTTGAAGGAGTTTATGCAGCAGAAAGCGCCTATAAACTCGCGCAAAAATATGCGGTGGATATGCCAATTATTTCTGCCGCCTACCGCGTGCTTTTTGAAAATGCCGACCCCCGCGAAGAGGTTATGGCTCTAATGATGCGTGAAAAGAAAAAGGAATCCGAACTCCTTTAATTGTTTATACTATAAAAACCACCAGCTTAGGATAAGCTGGTGGTTTTTGGTTTACTTCAGTGCCAGGCTATTATTTAAAAGCGTTGTGCTATACAGGAATAGTACATCGGCATCTTGAAAATCAACAAAGTTTCCCAAAATCCCGCTCTGCATGTACCGGATGTCCACAAGCGTTATGTTGTTATAGCCCTCGACCAGAAGCGGTGCCAGGCTGCTGCCATAGGAATCCCGGAACAAAATGAGCTTCCGGTCTGTTTTCGCCATCGGATTTTCAATTGTGATAAGCGGCGAAGCACCGGAGAGGAAGAATTCGTACGGGTCTTTCCCTTCTGCTTTTTTTCTGTTATACATCTCTCCGGATTTCGGCGCACCGGTATCATAATAGGTCACCTTGCAATTTGAAAGCGTCTCGCTTGTAAGATAACGGATTTCGTCCGGCTTTACCCGCATTGCCAATTGGCCGGTATAAACGCCGTAAAACGGCGTCTCCAGAACCTTTTCCGTATAGGTTGCAGAAACCTCTGCACCCATCGCTTGTCCCAGTCTTTCTGCAATATCCGTTATTTTCTCCTGCCGCCAGTGTGTGTCCGTTTTATAGTAATCCGAAAGTTCTAAAAGGTCTGTCACATCCACATACTGCATATAGCTTGTCATTTCACGGAATTTTTCGATAAATCCGTCGTACCCCATCGAAGGGTAGGCAAACTTGGGTGCTAAAATAAAATTCTTATCCGGCACTATGGAGAGATAGAGTCGTACATTTTTATCTTGCATATAGGTCTTATATAGAAACGCAAAGCGCTTTGCAGCATGCTCCATCATGACAGGGTTTTCGGGACTGTCAATTTTGGAGATATGTCCGCCGGCCATAAAGAGCCCGTTATTATCAAGTTTCCGGAAAATTTTTGTGCTGAACCACGCCTTGATCGAGCGGAAGTTATCCCGATACGGAATCCGTTCTACCGCGTAGGTTTCAAAATCGCGCATGAATTCTCCGCTTAAAACAGTCCCTGCGGATAGAGGTGGGAAGGATGCAAGTTCCCGCCGCTCACTTTCGGAAAAAACATCCGATGGTTTTAAGATGCAGAGCACCATGCCGGCCAGAAGGATAAAGGCAAATGTAATAGGAACCACCTTGTCTTTCATATTTTTACTCATCCTCTGCCCTCCTCAAAATCTAAAATATAAAAATGGATTGAATGCACCATCGGCCAGGTATGCCGTTGTCAAAAGAAGCAGCACCAAAAGAAGGGGAAGTTCCATATACAGCATTGCCTTCTCAAACCATTTTCTGGCTGAAAGTTTTCTAAAAAGATATGATGACGCCGGTGTTGCCGCAAAGGCTGCGAGCAGTAGCACAAAAGCGTAGCTTCTAATGTGATAGAAAAACGCATCGGATACAAGCGGTAAGCCACCTTTTCCAAACATTCCACCCACGCAAGAAAGTGCTTCCGAAAGACTGCCCGCACTGAAAATTCCAAAGCTGATGATGGTAGTAAAGAGAACATACAGATGCCCCCACACCTTCGATGCTTCCGCGCGCTTTACAAAAAAGAATTTTTCAAGTGTTAATAGAACGCCGAAATAAAGGCCCCAGATAATAAAATTCCATTCTGCTCCGTGCCAAAAGCCCGTCAGGAACCAGACGACAAAAATATTAAAGAGCATTCTTCCCCGTTTTACGCGGTTGCCGCCCAGCGGGATATACACATAATCCCGAAACCATGAGCCAAGCGAAATATGCCATCTGCGCCAAAACGCTGTGATACTTTTCGCATAGAGGGGATACCGGAAATTTTCCGGGAAATGGAAGCCGAAGATTTTACCAAGTCCAATCGCCATATCGCTATATCCCGAGAAATCAAAATATACCTGCAGCATATACGAAGTCGCATAGAGCCAATAAAAAAGAATTGCCTTTTCATTGGTCTGTAAAAAGGCAGCGCCTAGCTCGCCGAGCGTATTGGCAAGTAAAACTTTTTTTGAAAGTCCGATAATAAAGCGCCGCGCGCCCACCGCCACCATCTCCCAGCTATGTGTGCGGCTTTTCAGCTCGCGCTGCACATCAATGTAGCGGACAATGGGCCCCGCAATCAGCTGTGGGAAAAATGACACATAGGTAGCTAGGGTAATCGGATTTTTTTGTGCCCGCACATCGCCGCGATACACATCAACAGTATAGCTCAGAATCTGGAAGGAATAGAAGCTGATTCCTATCGGCAAGGCAATCTGCAGGGTATTTGCCGCAATACCGGTGATCCGGCTGAAATTTTCAATAAAAAAATTGGCATACTTAAAATAGCCGAGCGCACCAAGGCAAAAGACAACGCACAAAATAAGGACAATCTTTCCCAAAAGCTTTCCTCTGTATTTTTCAATAAGAAGGCCTCCAAAAAAATTGACAAGGACAGTAAGAAGCATTAAAAACACATATTTCGGTTCGCCCCATGCGTAAAACAGAAGGCTAAACAGAAGCAAAACCGTATTCTTCAGCGCCTTTGGTGCTGCAAAATAGAAAAGGAGCACACACGGCAGAAAGTAAAACAAAAACGCAATGCTTGAAAAAACCATACTCTACCTCTCTTTTTAAAAAAACGAACGCAAGAAGGTTTGCGTCCGTTTTTTAATTCTCCTTATTCTTCCGAATTTAAATCCCTGTTGCACATGACGAAGAAAACCTTGTTCCCGGCGCTGCCGGTAGTCATTTCCTCCGCTTCCACACAAATGTTCCACCGCAGGTCTGCACTGTTTTTCAGCGTAGAAACAAATGAAGCAGCATCGGTTCCGTCTGCAAGCGTAAATACATAGCCTATAAACGGAACTGCACCAATAATCGGCCCGAACATTGCCCCTTCAGAAAAACCAAGAATTTCCGTATTACCAAATCCGGATAAAAAACCAGGTTCTACAGGCATAGCCGCAGCCGAGAAGGGAATTAAGGAATTTTTCGAAAGCGCTTCTGCTACTGAAAGCGCGTTTCCACTACCCGCTTTGCTCATAAAATCTGCCAAAAGTTTCTGCCCATCCGTTTTCGGCTGGGGTGCCTCCGTCGGCGTTTCAGATGGTATATTCGGCGTTTCTTTAGGAAGTTCTACCGGATTTTCTGTCGGCTTTGCGGTCGGCGCTTCCGTTTTTTTCGGTGCCTCGTCCGGTTTTTCAGTTGGTTTTTCAGTTGGTTGTTCACCCGGCTTTTCCTCTTCCTTTTCCGCAGGTGTCTCTACGGGTGTTTCACTTGGCGCAGGTATTTGCACTTCTGTCCCACCTACAGGCTCTACAGGCGCCTCGCTCTTCTTACTGCAAGCAGCAGTGCTCATCATAACAAGCGCTGCCAGCAAGATTGCTAAAACTTTTCTTGCGTTCATATACATTCTCCTTATAAGCAATTAGGTTGTCTCTATTATAATATAAGTCGCAAGTTGTGTCAATATCTGTCATTAAATTGTAACAAAGATTCTATCGCACAACGACAGCCTTCTGCGGGCAAAGTTCCTGACAGCAGAAACATTTAATGCAGTTTTCACGATGAATCAAGGCTTTTTTATCTACAATTTCCATCGTTTCTGCGGGGCAAGCGCGCACACATTCGCCACAGCCAACGCATTTTCTCTCCAGAATGACAGGCTTTCTTTCTTTTTTAAGCCGCGCTGCAAAAGTGCGTGGCAAAAGTTTTAAGAGTCCGGCATCCCTGCTGGCTTTTGGCCGTTTCGTATTATAGGCATATTTTTTCGGATCTGCTCCGATAATTTCCAGCCCCTCTATCGCGTCCGGACAAAGGCCTTCGCGCTTTGCGGCAGATACCGTCTGTACCTCTTCGTCGGAAAAGCCCATCATAAATGCGCAGAGTAAATCTGCGGCAAAGGGGTTGGCACTCCCAATCACCACGCCTACGCGCCGTAAGGTTCCACCTGCCGGGCCATCGCCTTCCATCGCTGTGACGCCATCAATAATGTTAACCGCGGGTGCATTGGCCTTGCAAAGACGGACGAGCATATCGCAAAAATCTTTTTTGTCAGGATATTTTGCATGATATTCAGCTTTTTTGGTTCCGGGAATCGAACCGAATAGGTTTTTAACAGCCGCCGTCATGTTGCAAAGCATGTGTGTTTTCATGCGCGCCAGATTCACAATCAAATCTGCCTCCACAAGCGGCAAAATACGGGTGAATTCGCCTTCTTTTACGGATTCTGTATGGAGATTCAGCGTAGCGCCACTCCTTTTTGCCGCCTCGGTCATGCCGGTTTCATCATAAATCTTCTGCAAAAGGCGCGGCCGGTAAAGCCCACCCGGACTATCTGCAATGATTACCTCTGCGCCTCGTTCCACAAAATACGAGGATGCCACCTCCAAAAAGGTTGGATGCGTTGTCACACCGGCGCCCGGTTCGCGCTTTAAAAGCAGATTCGGCTTGATTACGACTTTTTTACCCGTAAAGTCGCCAAAAAATCCGTTGTCATCCAAAATCCTTTCCAACATCGGCACAAGCACCTCTGCCACGCTCTCCTTTGTATATTGCTTACACGGCGTAAGATACACCCGGTTTGTCAGCTTGATTTCCTTCATACTTATTCGCCATCCTTTCCTCCACGCCACCACTTCTGCTTGGCCAGCGTACTGATATCGGCCAAATGTCGGTTATCTCCATCCACCTCGACCGTAATTCCGTTATCGCCCACTTTTAGAACCGTAACAGATGCGTTATCACACCATGCCTCTTCCGGCATTTTGGAAAGCGGAACCCCGCGCACCTTACAAAGAAGCACCTTTATGGCGGTGCCGTGCGTGCTGATAAGGACATTTTTCCCTTTGTTTTTTTCTGCAATATCCAAAATGGCACCATAGATCCGCCCCTGGAATGCTATCATACTTTCTCCCTCTGGCATCTCTAAAAGATGCGGAAAACGAAGCCAGTGTTCATAGCTTTCCGGAAAACGGACCGGTAAATCATCCCACGGAACATCTTCCCAAAGCCCGCCGTGAATTTCGCGAAGATCAGCGCAGGGCTCCACCAAAATTCCCTTCGCGTCTGCCACCGCGGCCGCCGTTTCTCGTGTTCTTCTAAGGTCACTTGCGTACGCGGCGTCTAAATGAATATCTTTGAAATAGGCGGGAAGTCTTGCAATTTGTGCGCGTCCGTTTTCGGTAAGTTCCGAATCAAACCAGCCGTGAAAATTTCTTTCTACATTGCCGGTTGCCTCCCCGTGTCGCACAATATAAAGCGTGGTCATCTTTCCCTCTCCTTTCCTATTTAAACGAAAAAGCCGCAAAAAGCTATGTCTTTCCGCCGAGTGGACAAAGCCAATGTCCTCTCTACTAAAACCGTTTCGCTTTCTGCAGCTTTTTATGAATTTCTCAATTTTTTCAATACCGATTCAAACACTTCTGGAATCGGCGCGGAAAATGTCATCTTCTCTTCCGTTTCCGGGTGCACGAATCCAATTTCTCCTGCATGCAAAAGCTGTCCCTCCAGCTTAAATGGCTCTTTCTTCACGCCATAGGTCATATCCCCTACAATCGGATGCCCCATATAGCGCATGTGCACACGAATTTGATGCGTCCGCCCGGTTTCCAGCTTGCATCGAAGCAGCGTAAACTGGCCAAAGCGTTCCAAAACCTCGAAATGTGTGGTGGCATCTCTGCCGCCATGTTTTAAGACCGCCATCTTTTTCCGATCTTGCACAGAACGCCCGATAGGCGCTGAAATTGTGCCCATGTCCGACTTGACATTGCCATGTACGAGAGCATAGTATGTCCGCGAAAGCGTGCGCGTTTTCAATTGCTCGGACAAGTGATGATGGGCCTTGTCTCCTTTCGCTACGACTAAAAGTCCGGTCGTATCCTTATCAATGCGATGGACAATGCCGGGACGCAGTACACCGCCGATTTCGGAAAGTGTGTCTCCACAATGATGCAAAAGGGCATTGACCAGTGTATCCGTATAATTCCCTGCCGCAGGATGAACCACCATGCCGCGCGGCTTATTGATTACAAGAAGGCTCGCATCTTCGTACACAATATCGAGCGGAATTGCCTGCGGGAGCGCCTCGTAGGGTGTGGCCGGCGGCATGATAATCTCCACCGCATCTCCTGCACGCAGTTTGTATCCGGGCCGTACGCACTTGCCAGACACGGTAATTGCGCCACTTTCCAGAAGCTGCTGAATTCGCGCTCGGCTTAAATCCGACCGCAAAGCTGCTATCGCTTTATCGATTCTCTCTCCTATAAAAGCCTGTATTTCCATCATTCAAAATCCGTACTTCTAAAAATATAAATACAAAACAAAGCTGCACCGAAAACAACGCAAATATCGGCAACATTGAAAATCGGAAAATTGATAAATCGCGCGTCCAAAAAGTCGACTACATGTCCAAGCATCACCCGGTCTATTAAATTCCCGAGCGCGCCGGATATAATCAGGGATACCGCCATTCCAAATATTTTGCTTTTTGGCTTTTTCACGAGAAGCAGTGCGACCAGCGCGCCTATAATCAAAAGCGTCACGAATATCAGAAAGGATACCCGCCCGCTTAAAATGCTGAAGGCCGCACCGTCATTCGTTTTAAAAGTGATATGAAAAATATTTTCTATAACCGGTATGCTTTGTCCTAATCGCATATTCGCTGCGACATACGCTTTCGTAACTCTGTCCAGCGTAAATGTTCCGATTCCTATTAAAACAGGAAGCCAAAGCATGTGTTTTCTACTCCTACTCTTTGATAATGTCGGCGCAACGACTGCAGAGCGTGGGATGCGCCGCGTTTTCTCCCACGGTCTTACTATAAAGCCAGCAACGCTCGCATTTTTCGCCTTCCGGCGCTTCCACCAACACGACGAGTCCCTCGGTTTCGCCCACATAGGCATCCTTCGTCGGCTCGCCTTCTACAAGGTGCACGGTCGATACGATAAAGAGCGTGGGAAGCGTATCGCCGAAGGTTTCTAAAAATGTCTTCGTTTCAGGGGATACAAACAGCCGAACACCCGCGCCGATGGAATTGCCGATTTTCTTCTCTGCACGGGCAATCTCCAGCGCTTTGGAAACATCGGCACGCATCTTTATAAACCGATCCCATCTCTCGCCGAGTGTGCTATTAAGCTTTCCGCTTTCTTTCGGCATATCGTTATACAAAACGCTACGCTCGTCGTCCTCCTCACGGTGCGGCATATACTGCCAGATCTCCTCAGCCGTATAGCAAAGCACCGGTGCTAAAAGACGCACCATCGTATCCAGTACAGTATACATAACCGTCTGCGCCGCTTTTCTCGCGGGACTATCCGGTTTTTCAACATACAGGCGGTCCTTGATAATATCAAGATAGAAGTTACTCATATCCACCACACAGAAATTGTGAATAGCATGGTAAATCAGATGGAACTCGTAATTTTCGTAAGCAGACAGGACCTTCTCGGTCAATTGCGCCAGACGATGGAGTGCCCAAGCATCCAGCTCACACATATCCTTTACATCCACCATGTCGCGTTTCGGGTCAAAGTCATGGATGTTGCCGAGAATGTACCGGGCGGTGTTACGAATCTTTCGATATACTTCTGAAAGCTGCTTTAAAATGTCTTTGGAAATGCGCATATCGGTCTTGAAGTCGGCCGAAACTACCCAAAGACGCAGAATGTCCGCACCGAACTCCTTAATAATGTCGTGCGGGCTTACGCCATTGCCTTTTGATTTTGACATCTTCTGCCCGTCACTATCAACAATCATGCCATGGGTAATAACCGCTTTATACGGTGCCTTGCCTCTCGCTGCAATCGAGGTCAGAAGCGAGGATTGGAACCAACCCCTGTACTGGTCATTTCCCTCTAAATATAGATCTGCCGGGAACCGCAGGCCTTCCTTGACATCTAAAACGCCTGCATGGCTGGAACCGGAATCAAACCAGACATCCATAATGTCCTTCTCTTTTGTGAATTTCGTGCAGCCGCATGCACATGCTGTACCCGCTGGCAGAATGTCCGCAGCGTCCACCTCATACCATGCGCCACTTCCCTTTTCACGGAAAAGTGCAGATACGGCTTTGATACTTTCATCATTGATAAGTGCCTCACCGCATTCTTCACAGTAAAAAATCGGAATAGGAACACCCCAGGTTCTCTGGCGCGAAATACACCAATCGCTTCTGTCCATTACCATGCTGGTAATGCGTTCTTCACCCCATTTGGGAATCCATTGCACCTTGCGGATTGCTTCTGCCGCTTCCTCTTTAATGCTATCGACCGAAGCAAACCACTGCTCCGTGGCACGGAACACAATCGGTTCATGACACCGCCAGCAATGCGGATACTGGTGAATAATTGCCTCAATCGCATATAGTGCGTTTTTCTCACGAAGTTTTTCTTCAATTGCGGGGTTTGCCTTCGAATAATGCAGACCCGCAAACTCGCCAGCCATCTCATTTAAGTAGCCCTTACTGTCTACCGGCACTAAAATCGGAATGTCCTTATACGGACGGCATGCAACATAGTCCTCACCGCCGTGGCCAGGGGCCGTGTGTACGCAGCCGGTACCGGCATCCAGCGTGACATGGTCACCCACGATGACGAGCGAAGTTCTTTCCATGAAAGGGTGCTTGCAGGTCATGTATTCCAGCTCGCTGCCCGTAAAAGTTGCAAGCGTCTCGTATTCATCAATACCACCGACGCGCATAACGCCCTCTACAAGCTCCTCGGCCAGCACATAGACCTCTTCCCCGGCCTTTACAAGGCTATAGGTAAAGGACGGGTTTACGGCAATGGCAACATTGCCTGGAAGCGTCCAGGTTGTCGTTGTCCAGATTACAAAATAGACCGGAAGGTTGATTGCAGAAAATAACCCCTTATCGTCTTCTACGGCAAACTTCACATAGATAGAATTTGTCTTGTCCTCTTCATATTCAATCTCTGCTTCTGCCAGCGCCGTTTCACAATCCGGGCACCAGTAAATCGGCTTAAGGCCTTTATAAATATAGCCCTTTTTGGCCATTTCGCCAAAAATTTCAATCTGTTTAGCTTCAAATTCCGGTGCCAGCGTCAGATAGGAATTATCGTAGTCTCCAAGGGCCCCCAAACGCTTGATTTGCCCTTTTTGATTTTCCACATAGCCAAGTGCAAACTTCTCGCATTCTTTACGAAAATCGGACACCGAAACAGCGCTGCGATTGATGCCCAGCTTCTGAATGGCCTGTCGCTCAATCGGAAGCCCATGCGTATCCCAGCCATGAATATACGGTGCCTTAAAGCCGCTCATGTTCTTGTAACGGACAATAATATCCTTCAGCGTTTTATTCAGCGCGTGCCCCATGTGCATATCTCCATTTGCATACGGGGGTCCGTCATGTAAAACAAACAGGGGTTTGTCCGCATTTTTCTTCATCAGGCCTGCGTATAAATCATTTTCTTCCCATTTTTTCAAGGTTTCCGGCTCTCTCGTAGGCAGATTCCCACGCATCGGAAACTCGGTTTCGGGCAAATTCAGTGTCTTGCCATAATCCATGCGTTTTTCAGTCCTTTCGCTCTATCGCTCTTCTTAATTCTCAGTCTTTTCGTCCATGCCAAAGCCGGCAAGGCGCGTGTCCTCCATCGGGGACGGAGGCGGCACCACTTCCATCTGCGGCGCCACAAAGGTTGCCTCTTTTACTTCTTTGGGTGTACCAAAGGAAGGGGCCGCTTCTGTGTTCTCGCTTACCATGCCGTTTAATATCTCAATCTGTGTTCTGAGCTGCGAAATATTCCGCGCAGCAAACACGCTGATATTCCGTTTCATATCCAGTTCCTGCTGGGCAAGGGCTTTAATCTTTTCGTCAGCTTCCTTCAAAAGGTATGCCGCCTTCGCTTCGGCTTCTTTGACAATATTTTGTGCTTTGTCCTGTGCCGCGCGAACGGCCGCATCGCTGCTGGTTTGCGCTAAAAGAAGGGCATTCTGTAAAGAATCCTCCATCGCTTTATATTTGTCCACAAGCCCCTGCAGCATCGCGAGCTTGTCCTTCTGGGCAATATTTTCCTTGTAGATTGTCTCGTAATCCGCCGTCAGTTCGTTAAATACATCTTCCACATCCTGCTTTTTATAGCCACCCATAACAGCCGTTCCGAACTCTATTTTTTCCAGTTCAAGCGGTGTAAACATATCAGCCTTCACATCCTTCTTTTGTATGATTTAGGGGTTACAGCGTCCAAGGGAAAAAGCCCTTGTTCTTCAGCTCGTCCCGGACATCACCGGCAATGCTGACATTTAAGGGGGCAATCAAAAAGATACCGCTGGAAACCTTCTGAATGTTTCCTTCCAGCGCGTAGACAACGCCACTTACAAAGTCTAAAACCTTAATGGCATCCTCTTTTGTTAGGTCCTCTAAATTAACAACTACAGCTTTTTTGCTTTTCAAACGGTCAGCAATTTCGCTGGCGTCCTCATAGCTTGCCGGTTGCAGCACGGCTACCTCAAGCTCCGTTGTTGCCGTCATACTTACAACACGGCCGCCTCCTGCGCTCGATGTCGCCTTCATGCGCGGTGCCGAAATCGGACGAAGTTCCGGTCTTATGCGTTCTTCTTCCTCTTCGATTTCGAATTCTTCAAAGTCGTCCTCTTCGTGTCCGAAAATCATTTCGCTGATTTTTCCAAAAATTTTTGCCATCACACATTACCTCCACTTTCTCTATGTCCAAATATTGCACTGCCAACGCGTACAACATTCGCACCTTCCTCAATTGCCCAGACAAAATCTCCGCTCATCCCCATCGAAAGATACTGCATTTTCGAATGGGCATAGGCTTCTTCTTCCAGTTTTTTGTATAGCACCCGCATCTTTGCAAATGCGCTTCGTACCGTAGCTTCATCTTTCGTGTGCGGACCAATCGTCATAAGCCCTTCTATTCTGACATGTTCCCTTGCTTCGTTTCCTTCCATTATGCGATGTGCTGCATCGAATGGCATCCCGAATTTACTTTCTTCGCCGGAAGCGTTGATTTCTAAAAGTACATGCGCTATCTTTCCCCGTTTTCCTGCCTGGCGTTCAATTTCATCCAGAAGCCTTTCGGAGTCGACCGCATGGATGAGCTCCGCCTTATCTATGATATACTTTACTTTATTCGTTTGTAAATGCCCGATAAAATGCCAATGTGCGTTCTCGACAGCATCATATTTTGCACAAAGCTCCTGCACGCGATTCTCCCCAATATAAAGGAGTCCACCATCGACAGCTGTTTGGATTCGCGCGGGCTCTACTGTCTTAGTCGCGCCTACGAGCAAAATATCCTTCGCACTTCGTCCGGCGCGCCTGGCCGCTTCTGCTATCCGGTTTTGCACCACCGCCAAATTCTCAAGTATCGGCAACACAAATCCTCCTTTTAGTACAAAACAGTGTCGTAGAGCCGAAGCTCTGTGTTTTCGCCCTCCCGGATTATGGCATATGCCCCGTCCATGTAGGAAACTTCGACCTTTTTAAACGCACGCTTTGTAATCGTTTGCACATAAACGCCGGTTTCACCGTTTTCTTCTGTCAGCGCTTTTTTGGGAATCCGAAAGCCCTCAAATCTGTCCAAAATGACTTCCAGCATTACCTTACGGCATTGGATAAATCCATGCGGTGCCTTCGTCCCGGTCAGTATCAATACACATTCGCCGTTTTCAGGTTCGGAAACTTCCGCAATGGTTGCCTTCCCCGTTTCTCCACCCTGATCCAGAAAACGAAGGGAAACAACTTGTCCTGTTTTAAGTGACTGTGCAAGCTCTTCTTCTATTGCACAGGCCATCTTCCAGCGGTCATTATACACAATTTTGCACCCGGGATGGCTGTCACCGGCTTCGGTCAGTTCCTTGAGTTCCCCGATGGTAAGTCCATCAGCTTCGGCCAGACTCATCTTTTCTTCCAGCCCATCACATTGCATTTGCAGCGTTCCTGCCTCCGGACTATAAATTTCACGGACGCTATTGCCAATTTTTCCGCGAAGGTCCTTTTGCCGTGCCTCCAGCGCAGCAATCAGTGTTTCTCGGTTCCCCTCTGCTGCGTTTTTCTCATCCTTGGCAAGCAAAAGTTCTTCCTTGAGGCGTGCCAGCTTTTCCATGTTGCCGCTTTCAGCCGCGCGGATAATTGAATTGGAAAGCTCCGTAATCTGCCCGTCTGTTCGCACAGTATCGACATACAGCGTCGCACTGCTTCCAACTGTGAGGCGTTCGATTCTGTCCTGGATTCTTAAATATTCATGCAGAGCACCCTCGTCCGTGTCATTCGAAAGCATCGCGCCGATTCTGGCGCCCTTTGCAACACGCTCGCCGTCTGCAATCGTCGGCTGCAAAACGCCGTCTTCAGCGCCGGAAACCACAATTTCGTCCTTGAACAAAATTCCCGTCACACGAAAGGCGTTTTCCATCGTGCCATACTGCACAAGTTCCGTAGAATTCCGGCCAAAGAAAAAGGGAAACAGATTCCAGAAAACAAAAAGGAGTATGGCCAGTATCCACATTGTTTTAAACGATTTCTTCATCGCACTTCTCCTGTTTTCTCTGCTTCTGCGCCTCTAAAAACATTTTCGCGCATGTCTCCGCGAGCAATGCAGGTTCCGCAAGCCCGTCCACCCAATGAATGGCCGGGTTTGCACGAAACCAAGTCATCTGCCGCTTTGCAAGTCGACGCGTGTTCCGTTTTAAAAGCGAAACGGCTTCCGCATAGCTTGCGCGTCCTTCCAGATACCAAATGAGTTCCTTGTAGCCCACGCCCTGCAAAGCCGTGTGCTTTGTCCCTCGCAGCCGGCTATGAATTGCCTTCACTTCCTCCAAAAGCCCCGCCGCAAGCATGGCATCCACACGCCTATTTATTCTATTATACAAAATTTCTCGTGGGAGTTCAAGAGCAAATACAAAATATTCGTAAATTTTTTCCGATTTTTTTTGGATGTGCGCCGTTTTCGTTTCTCCGGTTGTCATATAAATCTCCAGTGCGCGCAAAATTCGCCGTTTTTCATGGGGATGCAGGCTGTCTGCCGCCACCGGATCGACTGCTGCAAGACGCGCATAAATCGCCGCGCCGCCCTCCCGCTCCCACTCTTCTTCCAGCTTTTGACGAACGGCCGGAACAAAAGAGTTTTCTGAAAGGGGTCTGTTTTCGATAACCGTATCAATATAAAGCCCGGTTCCACCTGCTAAAATCGGCAGTTTTCCGCTGGTATGCACTTTTTTTATCGCCTCGTGGCAACGCACGGCGAACTGTTCCAGAGAAAAATCGGTTTCCGGCTCTATAATGTCCAGAAGATGATGCGGAATACCATCCTGCTCAGCCGCATCCGGTTTTGCCGTTCCAATATTCATTTCTTTGTAAACCTGCATGGAATCGGCCGAAATGACTTCGCCGCCCAGCATCTTCGCAAGGCGAATAGCAAGCGCCGTTTTTCCTGAGGCCGTCGGGCCTGCAATGACAAGTAAAGGAATCATAATTCTTCTCCGTTATTTTGCCACATTCGCCGTTGCAGCGATGGTGGCAATTTCAATATGCTTCGCCCCGTTTTGTCTCAAAATGCGTGCACAGGCCGAAAGCGTTGCGCCCGTTGTAATGACATCATCTATGAGCAATATCCGCTTCCCGCGAATGTCAGCTTCCTTCCGGAAGGAAAAAGCATCCCGAAGGGCATTCTGCCGTTCCCTTTTGCTCCGTTTTGACTGCGGCGGCGTATGGTGCTTCTTCCGGAGAAGCGGCAGGGCAGGTACATCCAGCATATCGCCAAGCGCATACGCCAAAAGCGCCGCCTGATTATATCCACGCATGCCGAGGCGGATGAAATGTAGCGGAACGAAAGTAATGACATCCGGCCGTTCTGCTCCCTGCGCTCGCATTTTCAAAAGCATGTACGCTGCAAAGGTGACGGCGCGTGCACGCTTTCCGCCAAATTTAAAGCCTAAAATGGAACTGCGCACCGCGTCTTTATACACAAACGGGACATACGCTCTTTGGAACGGCCGTTTCTTTTTCGCACATGTTGTGCAGAGAAGCGGACCGTATATGGTGTCCAGCGGTGTTCCGCACACCGCGCAGGCGCGCTTGTTTTCAGGCGTTGTCCGTGTACATTCCGCGCAAACGGCAAACCGGTCGTTTTCCACAATCGTACCGCAAAATATACATTTTGGAGGATAAATCAACCGTAAAAAGTTGCGAATCAAAACATCATCCCCCGTATTTTATCGCAAAGGCCCGCGTATCGTATGGTCGGGCGATTGTTGGCAATCATCGTGTGCATAACACCTTCCCGTCCTACAAGCACAACGAGCTTCCGCGCCCTTGTAATTGCCGTATACAAAAGGTTTCGACTCATCAGCTGCGGTGCACAAGGAAACAACGGCAAAACTACTGCACCGAACTCGCTTCCTTGGCTTTTATGTACCGTTACAGCATACGCCATTTCCAGTTCATCAAGCTGCGTAAAATCGTAGCGGACGAGTCTGTCCTCATCATATAAGACCTCGACATACTGTCCTTGTGGGAAAATGGTATAAACCGTTCCAACATCGCCGTTAAAAACGCCATTCCCTTCTTCGCCGGTATTTAAGCCTTTCCATGTAATATCATAGTTATTTCGCACCTGCATAACCTTATCGCCTTCGCGCAGCACCCCTTCTCCAAACGCTTTTTCACGCTTCTGTGGACTTGGGGGATTCAGACGGGCCTGTAAGGCACGATTTACAAAGGGTACGCCCAGCGCCGATTTCCTAGAAGGGCAAATCACCTGTATATCTTTGATGGGGTCTAGGGCATAGGCATTGGGCAGACGCGAAGCGCAAACATCGCATATCGTTTCCAAGATTGCCTCACTATCCTCCCGGTGCAGAAGGAAAAAATCTTTGTCCTTTAAATTGACCGTTGGCGCCTCGCCCTGATTGATTTTATGCGCCCCCACTACGATCATGCTTTCTGCTGCCTGCCTGTAAATTTCGGTAAGCCGACATACTGGCACCGCGCCACTCTTTAAAATATCCCGGAGCACATCGCCGGCGCCTACACTCGTAAGCTGGTCGGCATCCCCTACCATAATCAGGCGCGCACCAGGCTTCATTGCCTTTAACAGCGCGTGCATGAGAAGAACATCCACCATGCTCATCTCATCCACAATAATTACATCCTCATCCAGCGGCATTTCCTCGTTCCGGCCAAAAATCTGCTGTCCATTGTCGTCAGAAAAATTCAGTTCGAGGAGGCGGTGAATCGTTTTGGCTTCTATTCCGCAAGTTTCTGCCATTCGTTTTGCTGCGCGTCCCGTCGGTGCGCAAAGCGCCACCGCTGCATCCGTCGCCGTCATAATTTCTAAAATCGCGTTGATAATCGTGGTTTTTCCCGTACCCGGTCCACCGGTAATTACCGAAGCGCCGTTTTGAATAACCATTTCCAGCGCTTCTCGCTGCTTTTCAGAAAGACAAATCCCTGTCCGCCGTTCTGCCGCCACAATTGCCGCCTCCGGTGAAATACCGAGTCGTGCCTTTGTGCCCTGCAAAATCGAATAAAGTCGCCGGGCAATTCCCATTTCTGCGTGAAAAAACATAGGCAAATAAATGGGCATATCTTCCTTGCTGTTATCGCGGATGAGTACACCCTCTAAAAGCATCCCAGTCAAGGTATTTTCAACTGGCAGGATATCCGCACCTAAAACGGAAGCAGCCGCCTCCGTAAGCTTTTTCGCCGGCAAATAGGTGTGGCCGTTTGCTGCATATTCAAAAAGCACATAGCGGATACCACTTTTAAGGCGCGCCTCGCTATGCGGGTCAACCCCCATCTGCATGGCGATTTTGTCAGCCGTTTTAAACCCAATCCCATCGATTTCACAAAGTATATAGGGATTTTCCTCTATTTTTTGTATCGCAGAGGAGCCAAACTGTTTGAAAACACGAACGGCAAAATTTGCCGTTACGCCAAAGGGCTGCAAAAACATCACAACCGATTGAACCGCTTGCTTTTCCAGCATGGACGCTTGCATTTCTTCTGCTTTCCGCAAGCTGATGCCACGAATACTAGCCAGCGTCTGTGGTGCATCCCGAATCACTTCCAGCGCTGTTTCTCCAAACTTCTCCACAATTTTTTGCGCCGTGGCCGGGCCGATGCCCTTAATAATTCCGGAGGAAAGATACTGCAAAATCTGCAGTCGGCTCGTTGGCAAAATTTTTTCGCAGGTTTCAACCTTAAACTGTTCCCCATATTCCGGATGGATCGTCCAGCTCCCAGTGAGGCGCACGCCCTCCCCAGGAGAAATGCCTGGCAAAATTCCCACTACTGTAGAAAAAACCCCATCCATGTCAATATCGCAAACGGTATACCCGTTTGCGATATTCTGATAAATAATTTCTTGTACTACGCCTTCTATGACGAGAAGTTCTGCCATGCCATCCCTCTCTATTCTTTTTGGCAAATGTTATATCGTTTGCACAGAGCGTCCACATATGTAGCTTCCCCGCCCCGTATACAAATCGAAGCATCCCGGAAATACCGTTGGGAAAGCTGTTTTGCCATCATCACCGTGTTTTCAATGCACTCTGCATTTTCATCGCCGCTAATAATAATTTCCACATGTCCGCCCGCCGGCTTCCCTACCGCATGGATGAGAAGGTATAAAAGCGCCGCTAGGCAAACTGTGATACAAATAGAAATCCAACACTGTGCCACCATGATTCTCGCCTCCTGCTTTACTATATGCAAGAGCAGAAGCGCGTGTTACACGCCGGCCATGCCGTTTAGGCGCCCAGCACCTCTTTTTTGAGCGCATCCACCATATCCGTCTTTTCCCACGGGAAAGCTTCGTTTCCGAAATGGCCATATGCCGCCGTTTGTGCGTAGAGCGGCCGCCGGAGTCCCAGCGTCTGAATCATGCCATCAGGCCGAAGGTCAAAGAGTTTTTCTACGGCCTTCGTCAGCGTTTCTTCATCGACTGCGCCCGTCCCGAAGGTATCCACACGAAGCGAAACCGGTCGTGCAACGCCAATCGCATAGGCTGCCTGCAACTCACACTTTTTCGCAAGCCCTGCCGCTACAATATTCTTTGCCACATACCGCATCATATACGCAGCAGTTCTATCCACCTTCGTTGCATCCTTACCGGAAAGCGCACCGCCGCCGTGTCTGGCATAACCGCCATAGGTGTCTACTATAATCTTTCGTCCCGTAAGTCCGGTGTCCCCATGCGGGCCGCCAATGACGAATCGTCCGGTGGGATTGATAAAGATTTTTGTATCGTCATCTACAAGTTCTGCCGGAATTACCGGCAAAATTACATGGTTTAAAATATCCGTCCGAAGGGATTCTATCGAAATTTCCGGGTCATGCTGGGTAGAAACCACAACGGCCTCCACGCGCTTTGGTGTATCTCCATCATACTCCACCGTGACCTGCGTCTTCCCGTCGGGGCGGAGATAAGTAAGCTCACCCGCTTTGCGTACAGCAGTCAACTTTCTTGCCAGCGTATGCGCAAGGGAAATGGGAAGTGGCATAAGCTCCGGCGTTTCATCGCAGGCATACCCGAACATCAAACCTTGATCACCCGCACCTAGTTCTTTTGCACCGCCGGCCTTCGCTTCATACGACTCATCCACACCCATAGCAATATCGGGCGACTGCTTCTGAATGCAATTTAAAACGGCGCAATTTTCCGCGTCGAATCCATATTCCGGCTTGTCATAGCCGATTTCAAGGATGGTGTCTCTCGCAATCTGCGTCACATCCACCTGACAATTTGCCGTAATTTCGCCCATAATCATCACAAGCCCTGTCGTTGCCGTTACTTCACAGGCCACGCGCGACATCGGGTCTTTTTCCAGTATCTTATCCAGCACCGTATCCGAAATCCGGTCGCAAAGCTTGTCCGGATGCCCTTCCGTTACGGATTCAGATGTAAAAAAATGCTTCATGGTATCCTCTTCTTTCCTGGTTTATCCACCGTATTCTGCCTTTTCCCCGCTTAAAATACATAAAGAAAAAGCAATGTGAGAGAAACTTGCACCGGGATTTTTACCACGGGCCCTCCTCTTTTTATTATTATACATTCTTTTTATAAAATTGTCAATGTTTTCTAGCTTTTTTCATTTAAAACCGGTACTTGCAAATTTGCATATTTTTAACAGTTTGTTTTTGTGAGACATAAATAAAACCCGCCCAGAGAATTTCCGGGCGGGTACGCTTTCGGTATGAATTATTCTTCTGCAGGTGCCTCTTCGATCGGAGCCTCTTCAACCGGTGCTGCTTCTTCAGGAAGCAGAGCGCGGATGCTGAGCGCAACCTTCTTTGTTTCCCAGTTGATGTCGGTAATCATAGCTTCTACCTCATCGCCGACATTCAGGACATCTGCGGGTTTACCAATGCGATGATTTGCAATCTGTGAAATGTGAATGAGACCATCGATTCCGGGGATAATCTCCGCAAATGCGCCAAAGGGCACAAGGCGAACGATTTTCACCTTCACAACATCGTCAACATGCAACTTTTCTTTTGCAATTGCCCACGGATTGTCTTCGTCTTTCTTATAGCCCAAAGAAATCTTTCCGGTCTCCCGGTTTGCTTCTAAAATTGTGACATTCAGCTCATCGCCAACCGCTACAACCTCTGCAGGGTTTTTGATGTGATTCCAAGAAAGCTGAGAAATGTGAACAAGACCATCAATGCCACCGATATCAACAAAAGCGCCAAAGCTCGTCAGCGTTTTTACAACGCCGCGGAACTCAGTCTGTCCGGCATCAATCTTTGCCCAGAATTCCTGCATTGCCTTTTCCTTCTGCTCCAGCAGAATGGCTTTGACGGAACCTACTATCTTGCGGCGAGCCTTGTTTATATCAATAATTCTGATTGGCACTTCTTTGCCAACCAAAACGCTCAAATCGCTTAAGTATCTGTCATTTGCCTGTGATGCGGGAATAAAGATGCGCGCACCATTTGAAACGGCAATCACGCCGCCATTCACGACTTCCGTGATTTTTCCTTCTAAGTCCTGACCATTTTCAAACGCTTCGCTAACAACCTTCCAACCTTTGATAGAAGCCAGTTTTTTGATGGAAAGCCCGACGGTTCCTTCCACATCGCTTACGCGATAAACATAAACTTCCACCTCGTCTCCTACCTTGACAACATCTTCAGGCTTGGTGTCAGGTGTTGCGGCAAGCTCGCTGGCATTAATAACGCCGTCGGATTTATATCCTAAATCAACATAAACCTCAGTCGGGGTAATTCCAATAACGGTACCCTTCACGATGTCACCCGTTGATAATGTTACCAGCGAATTTTTAAGTTCCTCCTCAAAGCTGACGTCCTTTTGAATGTTCTCTTCCATTGTGTACAAAACCTCCTTAATTATCCAGTCCGGCGCAGAAGCCCCGGCTGTCACTCCAATGTTGCCGAAAAGCGTCGGCTTCTTCTGCAAAAAATCCGTTTTATCCTCCACATGGTAAACATGAGGGCAACGGGCTTTGCATATCTCCCGAAGCTTTGCCGTGTTCGAACTTTGCTTGTCCCCAATAACAAGCATAACATCCGATTCTGCGGCAATCTTTCCGGCCTCGCTTTGTCGCGCATTGGTAGCACTACATATTGTATCAAAAAAGCGGGTGTCTTTGCAAGTCTTTTTTATAAGATTTAAAAATTTTTCCCATTTTTCTCTTTCAAAGGTTGTTTGTGCAACCACGCAAACGGGGTCTGAATTGCTGATTTTTCTTGAAATTTCTTCAAATTCAGCAATAACCTCGGCCCCTTCCCCAGATCGTCCCTTTATCCCCAAAACTTCCGGATGGACGGGGTCCCCGATAATCAGAATCCGTCTGCCTTCCTGGCTTTCCTTTTCTACAATTTTGTGAATCCTTTTTACGAAAGGACAGGTCGCATCTAGTACTTTTGCCCCACTTTCCCGCAAAATCCGCTCGGCCTCCGGTGACACGCCGTGGCTGCGGATAATCACCACATCGCCTTCTTTCGCCTCTTCAGGGGCACGCATCACGCGGATGCCGCAGGCAGAAAGTCTTTCAACCTCGCCCTTATTATGAATAAGCGGCCCTAATGTATACACCGTTCCATACTGTGCAGCTGCCTCCTCTGCAATCTTTACGGCCCGGTCAACACCGAAGCAGAAGCCCGCTGTTTCTGCCACACGAATCAAGCCTTTTCGCCTCCCTCAGAGAGTTCGTAAATTGTTTTCATAACTGTTCCAATTTCTGCAGCATATTCTTCGGCGGAAAGGCGTTTTCCCTTTAGGTGGGCAACCTCAACCCCTTCTCCATACCGAACGGACATGCGACGGAAAAGGCGAAAGTTTCCGGAAATCCCTGCTGGTACAAGCGGCACACCGCCCATAATTGCAAGGCGAAGAGCACCTGGCTTTGGCCGCGGTATTTTCCCTTTGCGAATGCGCTCTCCTTCTGGAAAAACCACAAGAATTTCGCCGTTTTTCAAAAGCGAAAGCGCCGTTTTGACAATGCCAATATCGCTTCCGTCCCGCCGCACAGGAAAGCCGTGCATTTTTCGCAGGAAATACGCGAAAAGTTTGTTTTTAAAAAGCTCCTCCTTTGCAATAAATGCAAGCGGGCGTTTTGACGAAACCAAAAGGAAAATTGGGTCCCAGAAGGATCGGTGATTTGCACAAAGGATTGCACCACCGCTTTCCGGCAAAGCATCCTGGCCCTCTATTCTTAAGAAAAACAAAATCTTGCACACAAACACCAAAATCACGCGCACCGTGCGATATAGCATTATTTTTCACCCCTGATAATCGAAATTACACGCGAAATAGATTCTTCCAGCGTAAGGTCTGTGCTATCCACAAGCACTGCATCCTCTGCCTTACGCAGGGGTGCAAAGCTTCGCCCGGCATCGTTTGCATCCCGGTATTCCATGTCGCGAAGCACTTCGGAAAGCGTGGTTTCCATCCCTTTTTCCAAAAGTTCCTTATAGCGCCGCTCTGCTCTTGCCCGCACATCTGCTGTCAGGAAAATTTTTACCTCAGCGTCCGGCAGAACATAAGTACCGATATCCCGGCCGTCCATAATCACATCTGTTTCGCAGCTAAGCTTCCTCTGTAATTCTACAAGCTTTAACCGCACCGCAGGAATTACCGCCACATCCGATGCCGCAACAGAAATTTCAGGTTCGCGAATCGCAGAAGACACATCTTCTCCACAGAGAAAAATTCGCTGCGTACCTTCCGCATCGTGTTTTATGGTAATTTCCACCGTGTCCAGATTTCGAACAACGGCATCGATGTCCTTCTTTGTATCAATTCCACTGCGTACGGCCGCCAGTGCCACCGCACGGTACATCGCGCCCGTATCAATATACACAAAGCCCAGTTTTGCCGCTGCGGCGCGGGCAATCGTGCTTTTTCCGGCTCCAGCCGGTCCATCAATTGCAACTCTCATGATTTTCACCCTTTCTTTAAAAGCCAATGCAGCACAAAATTATGTTCGTACATTCCCCGTACCAATTGGGACGAGGCCATCTGTTCCTGCCAAAACGGGGCTTCCGAAAAGGCCAGCGTATTACCAACTGCGCCGACCACGGCATACAAAATGATCACAGTAATCGCCAGCGACACCGCGATGCCCAAAAATGCGTTGACAGGCCGGACAACCGGCAGATGAAAAATGGTTTTATCGAGAATCCAGATGAGAAGGCGAACCAAAAACCAGATGATAATAAAACTTGCCGCCGTTCCAATAGAATCCGCCATACTCCTTGCAAGCATTTCGGCCGCTTGCCCTTGCGCCGCACCGAAGAAAGTACCGCTTTCACCACCCTGTAATGTCGAAACAAGCCGTTGGTAAAGCGTTTCGTATGCACCGGTTTTCTGGAAAAAAACTTGCATTTTTCCGCCCCAAAGCGCCATGCAAATCCAGGAAACAGCAAAAGCAGCAAGCCGCATAACCATGCGGAACGCGCCTGTTTTTCGCCCCAGAAATGCGGCAATGGCCAATATCAAAAGTAATATGCCATCCAAAATCATTCTCGCACTCCCCCTCTAAATTAAATACATGCTCCCATTTATACCGGAAAGCAAGAATACGCGGTTTCGGCTTCCGCAGAGGAAGATGTGTTCTCCGCTGGAAACATGCTCCAGTTTCCCCTTTTCTTTTCCGTTTTTCCCCGCAATAATAATTCCGTTTTGTGTGCTGACCGCTGCATAATTTCCGAAGGTATCCATCGATAAGATGGCGCCGTCTATCGGGCAGCTCCCCTTCAGCTTCCCATTTGTCTCATAAAACTCAATTGCACTACTGCCACTTTCCTGCCCGCCCCAAAAAGCCAGCGCCAACACGCCGCCAGCATCAAAACTATGGCGCTGGAGCGTCCGGCCTGCGTAGTCAAGCTTAAACCGCAGCGTTCCGTCCTTTTTAAAGTAATATAGCGCTTCGTCGCCAATAGCGACCAGTTCGTTTCCGTTATAAATAAGATTGGCCACCAGATTTTCGTCCCCTACCGAAAGGCTTTCCGGCGTCGTTTTCTTTAAATTGAAGCGAAGCACCGTGCAAAGCTGGCTTAAGTCCTGCATATTTACAACTGCAACGGCAAGGTTCTGCCCATCTGCAGAAAGCGCAACCGAAAGAATATTTTGCGCTGCGGAATGCCATGTGTAAAGAACCTTTCCGTTTGTCGCGTATACGCGCACCATACCCTTATAGCCCCGCTCCTCTGTCACAAGTGCAAACACGCCGCGTGCATTCACTGCGCCGGAAATGATTTTTGCATCTGTGTGAATTTCATGCTTAATTTTACCCCCGGCACAAAGAATGGCATGCGTTCCCCCCTCTTCGGCAGCCAGAATATAGCGACCACTGCTGTAAAGGAGCGGTCTTGTTACCGGAAAATCAATCTCCCACGCTTTTCGGCCGGCGTTAGATACCCCCAAAAGTCCATCCTTTCCAAAAATGGCCACACCGCCATTATATTTTGCTGCCGTATAGGAAAAGGACGCCTCTTGCGCTATGGCTGCCCCAAAGGCTCCCTTTTTAAAAAGACGAAGCATCGACGGACGGCCACCTAGTGCATATACCAATAACAGAGCGATACAAAGAAGCAAAACCGTAGCCGTATAGAACAGTTTTTTGCGTCTAACCATTTTATTTCTCCTCAAATGTAAAATTTGGATACACCGTGTGCAGAAGCCGGAGTCCCTCGGGCGGTGCCGTCATTCCTGCGCGGCGGCGGTCTTTTGCTAATATCAGTGTGGGGATCTCTTCCGGTGCAAGCTTGCCGTTTCCTACATACACAAGCGTGCCGGTAATAATCCGCACCATATTATATAGAAAGCCGTTCGCCGTAATCTTAAGTTGTATCTTTCCATCCTCTTTCGTAATATTGAGCGCTTTTATGTGCCGCACGCTTGTCTTCGCTGTGCCGCCGGCCGCCATAAAGGCTGCAAAGTCATGTTCCCCCAGAAAATGTTCGGCCGCTTCCTGCATACGGGAAACCTCCAGCGGAATGGGATAAAACCACGCATAGTTTCTCAAAAAAACATCACTATAGCGAGAATTGACAATTGTATACTGATAAGTTTTTTCAATAGCGGAAAAAATAGGATGAAAGCCTTCGGGCGCTTCTTTTGAACGCATAATCCGGATGTCCTCGGGCAAGGCGCTGTTCAAAGCCTTTGGCAGCTGCTCCATGGGAATTTCGCTCGCCGTCGCAAACATAGCCGTGTAATTTTCTGCATGCACGCCCGCATCGGTCCGGCTGCAGCCAATCAGCGGCGTGCGCTCGCCCGTAATGGCAAAAATTGCATCCTCAATTTTTTCCTGAATCGTCACGCCGTTTTTCTGTCGCTGAAATCCGTGATACGCCGTTCCGTCGAACATCAGGCGCAGTATAATGTTTTTCATACATACATCCTCGTTATAACTGTTCCGCCCAAAAGGGCAAGAGCCGCCAGGACGGAAACCGCATCCACTCGTGAAAACCTAAGAACATGCAGCCGGCTTCTGCCCTCGCCGCCATGATAGCCGCGACACTCCATCGCGAGCGCCAGCTCATCTGCACGGCGGAATGCACTTATGAAAAGCGGAATCAAAAGCGGAATCATTGCTTTGGCGCGCCGGAAAATGTTGCCGCTCTCAAAGTCGGCCCCTCTTGCCGTTTGTGCCTTCATTATCTTATCTGTTTCCTCTAAAATCGTTGGAATAAAGCGGATGGCAATTGTCATCATCATTGCAATTTCATGTGCCGGAATCCCGATGCGTGAAAAGGGACGAAGCAAGTGCTCAATCCCGTCCGTTAAAACGATAGGCGAGGTTGTGAAGGTCAGCATGGAAGTCCCCATCACCAAGAAGATAAGACGAAGTGCCATTATGCCGGCGGCATATACGCCCTCCGCCGTCGCCTTCAAAAACCAAAGTTCAAACAGCACCGTTTCACCGCCGCTAACGAAAATATTTAGAATTGCCGTAAACACGAGAAGAAACAGAAGCGGGCGAACGCCCATAAAAACCAGCCGCAATCGAATTCCGGATAACTGAATCATGCCGAGATTAAAAAGGCCAAAAAGCAAAAAGCCCCAGTAGTTCTTTACCAAAAACAATAAAATTATATAAAATAATGTCCAAAGAATTTTTGCCCTCGGATCCATCCGATGCAAGGGAGAATTCCCAGGAAAAAACTGTCCCAGTGTAATATCACGCAGCATCTTATTCCTCCCAAAGTTCCAAAATTGCCTTTTCAGCTTCGTCCAGCGTAAAAATGTCTTTGCGGATGTTGATGCCGTGCGCCCGAAGTCCCAGAATGATACTCGTAATCTCCGGCACATCCAATCCCATCTCCCGCAGCTTTTCCCCTTCTGCGAAAATGGTCTCCGTTTTGCCTTCCATCACAAGACGGCCGCCGTCCATCACGAGCAGCTTTTCTGCGTATTTTGCCATATCCTCCATACTATGCGATACGAACAAAACCGCTTTATGATCTCGCTTATGCAGCGTGTGAATACATGTTAAAATCTCGTCCCTCCCCACAGGGTCAAGCCCTGCCGTAGGCTCGTCCAATATTAAAAGAGAAGGCTCAAGCGCCAATACGCCCGCAATGGCTACACGCCGTTTCTGTCCGCCGGATAGCGCAAACGGAGATTTCTGAAAAAGCTCAGCGGAAACGCCGGTATCCTGTAAAGCGCGAACGGCCCGCGTCTTCGCTTCTTCCTCGGAAAGCCCGAGGTTTCGCGGCCCGAACATAACATCCTCAAGGACTGTCTCACCAAATAACTGATATTCCGGATACTGAAATACGAGACCCACCTTGCCGAAAAGCTTTTCCCTACGGTTCTTTTTTTCCCAAAGGCTTACACCGTCGATCAGAATTTCCCCCACCGTAGGTTGCACAAGCCCTGCCAACATCTGCACCAGCGTTGTTTTACCAGAGCCGGTATGACCGATGAGCCCATAAAATGTTCCGTCTTCAATTGTAAAGCTGACATCCCGGACAGCTGTTTTCTCAAAAGCACCCCCGGGCGTATAGGTGTAGGACACATGGTCTGCCACAATCACGCCAAAATCGCTCCTCATCTTTTTAAGTGTGTCTATTTAATGGATTATTTTATCATATATGGCATGGAAAGTCAAGCCAAAACACGAAGAAAGGCGCCCACAAAAAAATCAAGCCCCGCATTGCGCGGAGCTTGGTTTTTTGTAGATATTATAAGATGATACAGATAAGCCCACCGGAGCCTTCGTTGATAATCCGCTCCAGCGTTTCTCGTAGTTTGCCCTGTGCCGCCTCGGGCATGCGATAAAGCTTATTATGTAGTCCTTCATTCACAAGAGCATGCAGCGATTTTCCAAAGAGATTTGATTCCCATATTTTCTTTGGGTCTACCTCAAATTCGCTCAGGAGATATTGTACCAGTTCTTCGGACTGCTTTTCCGTTCCAACAATGGGGCTGACCTCGGTTTCCACATCAGCACGCAACATGTGTATGGAAGGTGCGCTCGCACGAAGCCGAATCCCAAACCGGCCGCCGTGCCGCACAATTTCCGGCTCCTCAAGCTGCAGGTCTTCTACATCCGGCGTTACAATCCCATAGCCGGTTTCTTCCACCTCATGCAGTGCAAACTCCAGCTTGTCATACTTCTTTTTGGCCTTTGCGAGCATCTGCATCGTGCGCATCAGGCTTTCCTCGTCGGAAATTTCAAGCCCCGTCGTTCGACAGAGCACCTCGAAAAACAGACTCGGCGTCACGGTAACAGAAAAGCGTACCTGTCCGTTTCCAAGATTAATTCCGCCCATGCTCGTCGACTCAATCTGCGGATAAGCAGAAAGCCGCGTCAGCATTTCTTCGATATGCCGCACCGTACGCACACCCTCCATGCTCTCGGTAATTGCCGACAAAAGTCCTGTGCGAATAGAATCCGTCTCGTCCAGTCCCCGAATCCACCCCGGCAGGTCAATGGCAATTTCAGAAAGGGGAAATTCAAACAATACGCGGCGCAAAATGCTCCCGATATCCTCTTTATCGAGCGTGGCACAGTTTAGCGGCACCACCGGAACGCCGTAAGCCGCTTCCATTTCCTCCGCCAGCGCGCGGCAAGGTGCGCTGTAAGGACTCGTACTGTTCAAAAGTACAACAAAGGGTTTCCCGAGCGCCTTCAGTTCTGTCACCACACGCTCCTCGGCCTCCAGATAGCTTTCCCGCGGGATATCCGTAATCGTACCATCCGTTGTTACAACAAGTCCAATGGTAGAATGTTCCCTGATTACCTTTTCGGTTCCGATTTCCGCCGCTTTGTCAAACGGGATTTCCTCCGGCGACCACGGCGTTTTAACCATCCGGATTTCCCCTTCTTCTGTGCCGCCGAGCGCGCCTTCAACCATGTATCCCACACAGTCAATGAGACGCACCTTCATCGCTGCCCCATCTTCCATGCGAACAGCCACCGCTTCATTGGGCACAAATTTCGGCTCCGTTGTCATAATTGTTCTGCCGCCTGCGCTCTGCGGGAGTTCGTCCCGCGCGCGCTCCTGCCTGTGCTCCCCTTCAATATTAGGCAGCACCCATAAATCCATAAATTTTTTGATGAATGTAGATTTCCCCGTCCGCACCGGACCTACCACACCGATATAGATATCTCCGTCCGTTCGTTTTGCAATATCCTCATAGATGTGCATTTCTTTGCCTCCTCTTCGCAAATGTTTGTACAGTATACGGAGGAAAGAATTATATTATGCTAAAATTATCAAAAGTGTTTTATTCTTCCTTATTATATTGCAAGGCCTTCTCCTTCTTTTTTAAATTAATTTCAAAAAAAGCTTGACAACGGCTTTGAAATGTTATATAATAAACATTGTTCGCAAGCGAACCTCAATATCGCGGGGTGGAGCAGTCTGGTAGCTCGTCGGGCTCATAACCCGAAGGTCGTTGGTTCAAATCCGGCCCCCGCAACCAAACCATTCGGTTCTTCCGAAAAAAAAGCACTTCATAAGGCGTGTTTCTCAAAAGGATGTTTCCGAAAAAAGCCGATTGAGAGAGAAATAAGTACAGTTATCGAAAAATAGCTGTACTTTTTCTTTTGCTCAAAAAGGCTTCAATTTAATATTTGATTAAGTCGTATCGAAATGATGCGGCTTTTTTATTTTAAGAAATGGAGGATTTTCAAATGATGAAATTAAAAGGTAAATTTACAACTATACTCAATAAGATTATTACTGATAAAAGTATCAGTGGAAATGAATTTAAGATACTGTGTTATCTTTGTATGCGGTCGGGTAATGATAACGCTTGTTTTCCTTCCCTTGATACTATACATCAAGATACAGGTATCGGTTTAACAACTGTTAAGAATACGATACCAAAATTGGTTGAGCAAGGATATATTATAAAAATCAATCGTAAAAAGAGCAACGGCTCTTCCACATCGAATCTCTATCGGTTGACAAACAAAGCGCTCGAATAAATGGTGGTTTGTTTTTGACTGAGGTGGTGTGAAAAACGACTACAAATAATACTAAGTTAATAATAACATAGGGTTATTGGATAAGAATAATATAGCCAATAAAACAAAACGATTATTTAATTGATTAGCTTCTCTCAAAGAGATTTGCAAATCAATTATTTTTTTATTCCAATATCCCTGAAAATTATCGGGCCGAGAATTTGAGAATTTCCCAGACTTGGGTCTGGGGCAAGCATAGCGTCCGGCTGTCTGCCTGCCGCGAAGCGCCTCCCTGAAGGCGCTTTTTTCTCGGGCAGAAGCCCGGACCCACTTACTATATTTTTAAGTTAGGAGAGATTT